>NZ_JBTHHH010000001.1:0-108377 GCF_054353815.1 Mycoplasma sp. AC1221
CAACTGATGCTTGTAAACCTAAATAAATTTGTTCAAGTTGCCTTGGTGAATATTTGTTAAAATCAAATTTTTTATCTTCGAAAAATTGTGGATAATCCTTTTTTTAAAAAAGATTTAAACTTTTCAAATAAATGATGTTTTTGAATTATTTCAGTATATGTTGTGTATATTCCACCAGCTAAATCATCAAGTTCTAAAATAGTATCTGGATAATTGTTATTATTTAGAATTTTGTTTATTTGTCATTTAGCAGAATTAAGATATTTATATCCATCTGGTTTTATTTGTAATTCAGAATAATTTCTTCATAAAAACTCTTTATGTGAATATTTAGTTTGTATATGAATTTTATTATTGCTGATATTTATATAACTAAGTGAAACATAAGGTGGATTTTTAGTTAAGTTTTGATAAATTTTATTATAAATACTTTTGATATCATTAATATCAAAATAATTTGTATTTAAAAATATTACTGAATCTTTATCAAAAACTTTATATAGATCTTGTTTATTTATATGAAAAATTTGTGTTGTATCAATATAACTTACTTTATTATTTAACATCTTTGAATTAGTTATTTCAACTTCGTAATTATATTTAAATCTCTTTTTATTATCAAAATCAGATGCACTACGAGCAGAAACATAATAATATTCATTATCTTGATAATTTTTAAAAAATATTACAGGATGCTTACCAATATTAATTCCTAAGCGATTATATGTTATTGAATATTTTGGCATTACTAATTTCATTAAAATATCTTTTTCTCTCATCATATTCCTTTATCACTTAATATCTAAACTATATTTGATATAATTATAAAACTAAAATTGAGTTAGATAAATGTCTAATTTTTAGTTAAAAAGAATATAATTATTCTAATAAAAAACTTAACAAGAATTTGTTATTTTTTTACTATGTAAAAGGAGGTTTGATGCAAGAAAACAAAAATGATTCGTTAGAAACTCAAAAAGAAAATGTAACAAATGAAACCAGCATTTGTGATCCAATTTTTGAAGAAACCAAAAAAGCCGAAAATGATAATAGTTTAATTTCAAAAATATCACGAAAAACACTTACATTAGAAATTGGAGAAATTCTAGCAGGAACCAGCGAAAGAAAAACTCGTTTAGTTAAAAAAAATACCATTTATAAAAGAACCAAAATGGCAAATTTCGGATTGAAACTAAGTTTGCTTTATTCACAAAAACCTTTTTGAAAACTTGTTTTAATTACAATTGCTGCTGCTGTCTTTTTTGGCGTTATTTCGGTTTTTTTAGTTAAAAATGTCGGAATTTATAACTTTGGATTAGCAACTTTTGGACAAGCTTTATCAAAACTTTTAATTGTTTTGCTTCCAAAAGGAAGTGTTACACTAGGAATTCGCAACTTTTTAGATCAATTTGTCTTTTGATTAGCTTATATAATCCTAAGCATACCGATATTTATTTTTGGTTATAAAAAAATAGGTAAATTATTTACGAATTTAACGGTAATTTTTTTAGTTGTTTCTTCATTAGTTTCCTTCGGATTAGGATTTATTCATAATATTGGTTCAATCTACTTAATTGGTGATTTTTCAAATGCTGAAATTAAAAAATCACTTTCTGAATGACAGCAACCATTAAGCGGGATAATCCCACTAACCTGAAAAGATGGTGGAAATATTATTGCATTATTTGTTTTTGCTATTATATACGGATTTTTACTTGCATGAATTTTTGCAATTATTCAGATAATCGGTGGAACTGCTGGAGTTACAGGGATTATTGGTGAATGATATGCAAATACTAAGCAAAAATCATTTGGTTCTATTTCAGGGAATATTAACATTATAATTGTTTTAATTGGTGTGTTAATTGGTTCATGATTACCTGGTTCACTACTTTTGGAAGCAGCCTCAAAATCAGGTAATATTTCTGGTCATGAACTTGCTCAAATAAACTCCTTAAAGTGATCATTTCAATTATATTTATCTCCAAATTTTGTTGCAACAATCTTAACAAATATTGTCTATATCATTGTTTTAAATAAGTTGTATCCAAAATTTAAGTTAGTCCGTGTTGAAATTTACTCACTCAAAAAAGCAGTAGAAATCGCTCAAATCATTAAAGTTGACCGTAAAATTGTTACAGGTGTAAGTTTGTTTAAAGCACAAGGTGGTTATTCAAATGAATTATTAGATGTTGTTACATCAATTACATTGTTTAGACAAGTAAATCGAATTATAAAAGATGTCCGAAAAATAGATAGCGATGCATTTATAGCAATATCCGATGTTACCAGCATTGATGGACACATTTTCTTACCACAAAACAAATTTTAAAAAACCAAGTTTCCTTGGTTTTTTTTGTATCATCATATTATTTGCTACTAGCAAAAGGACATAAATGAATAACTTTACACAATTTGAGAATTATTTTTTACCTTGGGGGTACAAGGCTAAATAATTATAATTAAAGAATTTTAAAATATTAAATATTTACAAATAAAATTCACTTTTTTATTCTATAAATAAAATTATTTCCACATTTGTTCCATTTTTTTATTTTTAATACTTTTAAATGTATTTCTTACTCTTTCGTTTCTACATCATTTAAAATTTGATTAAAAATATCTATTATTAATGAATGTGGTATGGCAGAAGCGGGTCCTGCTTCACATATTTGTTCATTTACCATTTTATTTTTTTGAACAGGTGTTTTATATCTTTGCACAAAATCCATTGCGCCCATACCACTTTTGACTTTACGAGCCTTAATCATCCGATTCAATGAAGCCAATCCTAACATCCTACTATCCAAATCGCGTCTAAGTTTAATGTTGTGATCATCTTTTAATACATAATACTTTTCACCATTAATTTCTTGTATCGTATAAGGTGGATCGATTCTTCCTTTTTTTAAAATTAATTTTAAATTGCTATAAAAATAAGTTGCTTTAGTTGTTAGAAAACCATATTTTCCATAGCTTGCTTCATTAAAGTAATGATTTTCATTGTGAAAATCTTTACGGTTAAATTGTATATATTTTCACATCATTGATTGTTTAGGATTTTCAATATAAAAATATTTTGGTTTATAAAACTTTATTAATTCAATTGTATTATTTAAACATTTTTCACCCAGACGTTTGATAAAAAGTTGCACATCTGCCTTTAAATTTTTAGTAAAACCACCCTTTAATCTTTCAAATTCTTCTACACTTCGTTCTAAAACATAATCCTTGGTTTCATTTAGCTTTCAAAAAGGAGTTCCTCCACCCTTCATTGCTAAAACACAACTGAAACTTTGACACAATGGACTAGCAACGATAATATCAGGTTTAGGATATTTTCAAAATAATTGCACTATATTATCTGATGCTAAATCTAATTTATAATGGTTATTTCTAGTAGGTTCAGTAATATCTCATGTATATATTTCAAATTTTTCTTTTAAATATTTATCTTCATTTATTGCATTAAATACTGAGTTTTGACCACCACCGAATAAATCCCAGACAATTAATTTCTTCATAATTCATCCGTATAAATTTCAAATAATTTTTTTATTTCTTTAATATCAGTGTTTTTGATAATAAAACTATCAAAATCACTTTGTATATTTTTATTAAATAAATTGTTATAAAGCGAATTAATTATTTTAAAGCTAAGTTCTTTTTTAATAGTTTCTTTCGAAGAGCCTTTATGAATCCCTGTATGACAAGCAGCACACAATGGAATTAAATTTGTGCTACTATGAATCATATTTCAATCAATTATTTCACCTTTATCCTTAAAATACTTAATAAAATATCATTTTGGAACAATATGATGAATATCTACATAAGATAAACCGTAATTATTTAATTTATCTATATCAATGTTTTCACCAAGTGGGCATTTATAGTCATAATTTGAGCTTATCAAGGCACATTTATAATTTCATAAACTTCTAATTTTTAAGACTTCATTTTGGTTTATTTTTGGACCTTTGTTTATAAGTGAATTTTGAATTTTCATATTTTCAGAATATGGATTAAAATTCATCTTATTAACTGTTTCTTTAAAATTATCAAAAATTTCTTCATCAAAGTCATTCGATGTTACATAGTATAAATATTTTATTTTTGATTGCTTATTTTTCTTAATTCAATAAGGCAAAATTACATCCGAATTTAATGGTAGTATCTTATTTTTTAAATCACTATATTCCATTAAAATAAATGAATTTGATACAGATACTTGTTTGTTATAACCAAAAAATGATTTACTCATAAAAACTAAGTAAACATCTTTATTTTCACGGTATCCAGCTACTAAAATAGAATCTTTTTTATTTATCACATCATCTAAAAACGAATCATTTCTTAACCTTATTTTGTTAGGCTGATAAATATTACAAAAAGATGTAAAGTGTATATAATACAATGATTTTTGATTCATATTTTTGAATTTTGATAACTGGTATCCTAAATTAGATAAATAACTAAATAACCTTGTCTTTTTAAAATCTTCTAACGGTATTTGTGATTTAGATAAATGTTTATAAATCTCTTGATAATTCTTTTGCATAAAATCCTTATAAGTTATAAATTATAACAATTATTTTTGTTGCTGCTTGTTTATATCTAGTAATTTTATGTTTATTTTCATAACATATTCTGAATCTAACTCACATCCTATGAAATTTCTATTTAATTCTTTTGCTACAAATGATGTAACACCACTACCACTAAATAAATCTAAAACAAGATCACCCGGATTAGAACTTGCTTTTATTATTCTTTCAATCATTGTTTTCGGTTTCGGTGTTGGATGATTAGTCTTCACAACCTTGCCGTTAACTTTATTCGTATGTCTAACCGACGGAATTTCTCAAATATCAGTACATAATTTACCATTCGGATTAGGTGTTCATCGTTTCCCTTTTTTAATTATCCCTTTGTTTTTAGCATTCAAAAGTCGCTTCTTCGAAAGATATTCAGTTCTTATATCATTATAATTGAATGTATATTTATTAGATTTTGTTAGGAATGTAATTGTCTCTTGATTATTAACATATTTTTTCTTACTTGGTGAAAAACCATCTTTTTTATATCAAATAATATTATTTTTAAATAACATCCCTTTGTTAATTAAATAAACTAAAATGAAAGCAGAATTATATGAATTATTGAACAAATATATGCTTGCTGTATCTTTTAATTTCATAACTGCTAAATCTAATCAAGAATACATAAATTCAAAATATTCCTGATTAGATTCAAATTTATCTCAACTGCTTTTATTTAAATTATAAGGTGGATCTGCAATGATTAAATCAACTGAGTTATCTTTTAAATTCTTTAAAAACTCAATAACATCCATCTGATACACTTTATTAACTTCCATATTACTCCTATAACTTTTATATTATAAATCTTAATATATGAATATCTTCACAAAACGTTTTATATATTGTTATTTTTGATGTTTTTGTTGAATAAATTCCATATTTTTTGTTCTTTAATTCTCTTCTTTTGAAAAACTATATAATAATCATATGCTAAAAATTTATGTTTGTGGACCTACTGTATATAATGATGTGCATATTGGGAACCTTAGACCAATATTAACTATGGATCTTATTTTAAAAGCGGCCAGAGTATTAAATATCGACTTTAAATTTATACATAATATAACAGATATCGATGATAAAATCATTAATAGAGCTTTACAGGAAAATGTCAGCGAATCAGAAATAGCTACAAAGTATGCAACTTATTATTTAGATATTTTAAAAAAGTTAAAAGTTGACACAGTTTATCAATATGAATATGTTACAAAAAATTTGGATATTATTGAAGATTTTATAAAAAAAATGACATTAAAAAATCATACATATATATCACAAAATTCATTATATTTTGATATAAAAAATAACTTATCACACTATGGTATAGTATCAAAACAAAAAATTGAACATATGATTTTTGATGAAAATCTTAGAGAACATAAAAGGTTTTATGCTGATTTTGCTTTATGAAAAACAACTGATAAAGGGATAAAATATCATTCATCTTTTGGAATTGGTAGGCCAGGTTGACATACTGAGTGTGCAGCTTTAGTTTATAAACATTTTAATAATGATGGACTCGATATCCATGGAGGCGGTATGGATTTGACATTTCCACATCATGAAAATGAAAATATCCAATATTTTGCAGTAACAGATAATGATATCACCAAAAAATGATTGCGAACTGGACAAATTAATTTAAAAGGACAAAAGATGTCTAAATCATTACAAAATTTTATTTTAGCAAAAGATTTTTTGAATCAATATACAGGTGATCACTTAAAATTATTATTTTTGCTAAATTCTTTTACAGCAAATATTAACATCGATGATAATGCAATAAACAATATCGAAATTTTGTTAAAAAGAATTAAGAAAATCTTCTTTTTAAAATACCTAAAAAATATTAAAAGCAACTATGATAAAGATAAATACAAAAATATTATGCGACTTTTATATCAACAAAAATTTTCTGATTTTAATAAAAAGATTAATGATTTAATTAAAAACATTAATATCAATAAAAAAAGTAATGATATTAGTTTACTTACTGAAATTTTTAGTACCTTAAGATTTGATATCTGTGATTTTGATTATCTACCTTATGTCAAAATATATCATCAATGACAAGAACATCTGCAAAATAAAGACTACCAAAATGCAGATTTACTCAGAAATACCTTAATGGAACAAAAATTGGTCTAAATATGGACAAATGTTATGAAAAATTTTAAAGAAAATATGAAAGAATTATTAGTGTGTGGAAAAAACACCTTGCTTGACGCAATTGCTGCTAAATATAAATTTAAAAAAATATATTTAGCTAAAGCAGAATACACTAAATTTTTAAAGAAGACTAACAATGTAGAAATAAAGGATAATGCTTTTTTAAATAATATAACCAAGGAAAACCACCAAGGGTTTATTGGTATATTAGATGGTTTTAATTATAAAGATATAAATCTTATAATTAAAACCAAACCACAATGTATTTTAATTTTAGATCATTTACAAGATCCACATAATTTTGGTGCAATCATTAGAACTGCTAATGCAGCCGGAATCAAAGACATTATTATTCCAAAAGAAAAAAGTGTTTTAATTAATTCTACCGTGTTAAAAGTTGCATCTGGTGGTTTTGTAAATATCAATTTTTACAAAGTATCTAGTCTTTCGGCAACAATTTTGAAACTTCAAAAATTTGGGTATTGATCTTATGCTACCACCATAGATGCTAAGGCAATTCCACACACACAAATAAAATATAATAAACCAACTATTTTAGTTGTAGGAAATGAAGGAGATGGAGTTTCAAAAAGTGTTTTGTCAGTCTGCGATCAAAGTGTTTATATCAAACAATATGGAAGCATACAATCTTTAAATGTTTCGGTTGCAACTGGTATTATCCTTTTTGATTATATCAGTAAATTAAATGAGGACTAAGTTCCAGATCAAAAATCTTGATTCAGAAGTTATTGAGTTTTTAAACTTGGATGAAAGCAAGAAACACATCACAAATAATCAGATTATTCAATCATTTATAAAGCAATACCAGCAAATTTTATTCGCTGTATGTCATAAAATCCAAAATGTATATTTTGATCATGTATTTAGTTTTGATGAGATATTAAATGCAGCATATTATGAACTATTGCAGATGTTAAAAACAAAACGCAATCAGCAGGACATCCCTTTTGCTAACTATTTTTGAAGTATGCTAAAGTATCGCATTATCAATTTTTTTAATGCTCATTATGGAAGTCAAAGTCGTTTTGAAAACAAGATCGGTAGACACAATATAAATTTCAATCGTTTGCAAAACAAACTTTCATGATATAAAAACTTTCAAGAAAGAAACAATAAAAACGAAGCATATGTAAAATTAATTTCAATTATGCATCTGTTAAATGAACAAGAAAGAAATTATTTGCAAAACTTATTAAATAATAATAAAATGCATTATACAAATTCAAAACAAAAAGAAATTACAACAAACATCCGAGCAAAAATTACTGATTTCTTCTAAAAAAATAGTCCAATAATTATGGGCTATTTTTTAAAATTTGGTAGAATATATTACAAAAGGAAATTATGTCAAATCAAAGCAATAAACCATCTTATAATGTTACAGAACCAAGACAAAATGAATTTAAAAATAAATTAATTTCTTATATGCAAACTGATGCAATGTCGCGTTACGAAGAACCTGTTGCAAGTTTGCTTCGTAAAAATATTAGTAGTGCATTTGAAGTATCTAGAGATAAATTTGGTTCAATTATTTTTTATAAAAAAGCAAAGAATCCTAATGCTCCAAAAGTTATGATTGCTGCTCATATGGACGAAGTAGGATATTTAGTTCGTGATTTTACCAAAACTGGACAACTTCTTTTAACTCCAGTAGGCGGAATTTGAGCCTCTGTTGTTATTGGAACTAAAGCAAAATTAATCACTTCATCAAAACAAGAGTATATAGGTGTTTTCGGGCATACCAGCATCCATATTATGGAAGCATCAAAAATTTCACAACCTCTTACAAATAATGATTTATATGCAGATTTTGGTTTTTATTCAAAAGAACAAGCAATTGCTGCAGGAGTTCAAATAGGGGATAGAGTTTATTTATCAGGTGAAACAATTTTGTTCAATGATACAAATTTAATTGGTGGAAAAGCAATGGATAATCGTGCAGGTGTAGCAGTTTTAGATGATATTGCTTCACAGATAGCTAATTGTGATTTAGATGTAAATTTATATTTAGTAGGGACTGTACAAGAAGAAGTTGGAACCCGTGGTGCTCGAACATCAGTTTCAATTATTAACCCAGATATTGCAATTGCTCTTGATACTACATCTTCACATGATACATATGCAACTATACCAGGTAGCACCAAATTAAATGCAGGTGCTGCAATCCGTGTAAAAGATGGTGGAACCTTGATGGATCCGAAACTAATTGATGCATTTATAAAAATATCAAATAAATATCAAATTCCTACTTATAAATTTGTTGCTGCTGGTGGAGGAACTGATGCTAAGGAATTACAATTTGCTCCAGGTGGGGCATCTGTGTTAACAATTTCACTACCACAAAGATACTTACATAGTCCCATCGGGGTTTGTGCAATTTCTGATTTATTAGCTACTAGTGATTTGATAGTTAATTTTCTTAAGGATTTTAATGATTCAGAATATCAAAAAATTAAGTATAATTAATTATTAAGGAGTAACAATGGTTGAAATGTCAACAGGAGCATTTGTTGGTATGATGATAGGTGTTATCATTTTTGTTATTTTTGCCGCTGCAGTTGTAACATTTATTGTTGCAAAAAAAATGTTTCAAAAACAACTTAAAGAAAATCCACCTATTACAGAAAAACAAATTCGAATAATGTTTAAACAAATGGGACGCACTGCTAGTGAATCACAAATTAGACAAATTATGCGTTCTATGCAATCTGATAAATAATCTCTAAGGAGTTACATGAGTTTTTGGTTTAAGGTTCGTAAATTCCTTAAGTCTTTAAAATTAGTTCAGCTATTTATAAAATTTTTAAACTGACGCAGAAATATTTCGCAATTAAAATATCTTTTAATTGTTTATTTTTTTGTAGTTTTGATTTTTAGTTTACTGCTTTGAAGTCCAATTACTCAAAAGACATATAATCATAATTGAACTTCATTTGATAATTATATCAATGCTTTATTTACAACAGCTAGTGCTTTTTCAGATACCGGATTAGTTGTCTATGATACTTTTTCACATTGAAATTATTTTGGTCAAGCGATTATTGCTATTTTAATTTTACTTGGTGGAATCGGGATATTTGCCTTAAAATTCTTTATTTTCAATTATTTATTAGGTAGACAAATCACATCAATTGGAAATGTGAAACTGCTCCAGCATGAACGCGGTAGTTCGGATGTTAATGTAACTATAAAATTAATTATATCTTCTTTGAAATTTTTATTAATTGTCATACTTATTTCAAGTATTTTAATGTCGATTTATTTTTATTACACTCCACCACAACAAACATTAGGAATTAAATCATATTTACAAACACAAGGCGCATATATAAATCCTTATAAAAACTGAGCACACTCATTTAGATTTGGTTTCTTTCACACTATTTCAGCTATCAATAATGCTGGTTTTGACATTATTTCTGGTAATTCAATCATGCCTTATTATCTTAATTTTGGATTACAAATATGATTTATCATCCTTTTTGTGATAGGTGGCTTAGGTTATCCAACAATATATGATATCCATCGCTATTTAAAACATAAAATCCGTAGATACCAAGGAAAACATCGCTTTAGTTTATTTACCAAAGTTTCAATTATTTCCTATATTTTAGTATTTTTAGTAGGTTTTATTTTAACAATTTCCTTTGAAGCAACATCTAAATCACAAAATACTATCTGAAATAAAGTTTATATCCCAGGAGCATATTATCAAGAATACAATACTTGATTATCTGCAGTTAATAATAACCAAAAACTTCCACATCTTTTAAATATCACAAATTCAAATAATCTTAGCGATTCAGAATTAAAAATATACAAATTATTAAACACAAGTAAGGATAATCTTGAAAATTTAAAACATTATATTAATCAAGGTTATATGTACGGAAACAATTTTGATAAAACTTTTGCGATAATATTCACAACTTTTTCAACACGTTCTGCTGGTTTTTCAAGTGTGAATTTACGAGATTTTAGTGCAAGTTCAATTTTAATATGAACAGCTATGATGTTTATTGGTGCTGCACCATCATCAACAGGTGGTGGAATACGAACAACTACTTTTGCTGTCTTGCTAATGACTACCATCTCTGTTTTAATGGGTCGCAAACGGGTAAGAATGTTTAAACGTGCTATTGAACAAAAAACCGTCTTTATGGCTACACAAACTTTTATTTTAGCTTTTGTCTTAGTCTTTTTTGTCACTTTAATCACATTTACTTCCTTTGATGTTTCAGGTGGACACATCAGTACATCAAATATGATGCAAACTGGTTCAAATTTATCAAAACCTTATTATGATCCAATGCATATCATTTTTGAAGTTTCTAGTGCTTTCGGAACTACCGGATTAAGCACTGGAATAACTAAAGATCTCAATGTTGCTTCAAAACTTGCATTAATATTAACAATGTTTATCGGTCAATTCGGTGTTTCATCAACCTTGTTGGTATGAAAACGTAAGAAATCAAAAGATCGCAGTTATGAATACATCGATGCTGATCTAGCAATCGGTTAGGAGAAAATATGAAATTTAAACAAAGCGATGACATCGCTGTTATCGGGTTAGGTCGCTTCGGACAGGCCGTTGTTGAAGAGTTAATTAAATTAGGCAAGCAAATTACAATTATCGATACCGACTCAGAACGGTTAAAACTTTATGAAGATGATGCACAAAGGCTTATAGTAGGTGATGCTGCGGAAACAAAATTGCTAAAAGCAATTGGTGTAGAAAAAATCGGAACAATCGTTGTTGCTGTCCCTGATAATATCGAAATCATTGCAGCCTTATTAGAATTAAAAGTTAAAAACATTATCGCTCGCGCTGTAAGTCGTCGTCACGCAAGGGTGCTAAGACAAATTGGTGTTAGTGCAATTTTGCGGCCTGAACAAGAAGCCGGAATCCGTGCTGCATTAATTGCATCAAATGAAAAATTTATTTTATATAGCAAGAATCTACAAGAACTCGGTGATGGTTTTGTGTTAGGAAACTCTGTAATTAAAAACAAAAGTATTTGTAATATACCAATTCGTGATCTAAATTTAAACAAATGAGAAATAACAATCGTGTTAATTAAAACCCAACAAAAGAAAATTAGACCAACTGCTGATACTGTCTTACATGAAAATGATACAGTTACTGTTATCGGTGAAATAGAAAATGTTACTGCTGCCTTTGAATGATTTAATAACCAAAACTAAAATTATTTTCCACATTGATAAAATGTGGAAAATTTTTTCACAAATTTTTTAACACCTATTTTTAAATATACATAAAAATAGGTGTTTTCTTTTGTTTTAGTCAAAACAAAATTGATTAAGAAACTAAAAAAATAAAAAATATAAAAATTTTATTTATAAGTGGTGGTAAATAGTGGTAGAATTTTATTAGATAGTGGGAGGACGTGGTAATGGTTGGACAACATACAAGAAACCTAGATGACAAAAACCGTGTTATCTTACCTCCAGTCTTTCAAGAACAGTTGGGTAATCAATTTATGGTTAGCATCGGTTTTGATGGTAATGCCGAACTACGCAGTATTGAAGAATTTGATAAATATCGTCAAAATATTGAATCAAAAAGCTTCTTTAATAAAGATGTGAGAAAGGTAACTAGATTTATTCTTGGTAATTCCTTTTTGGCCACACTAGATTCAGTGGGTCGTTTTAGCATCCCGAAAAAAATTACTACTGATCTTGCTATCAAAAAAGAAATAACATTTGTGGGTATGGGTTCGCTTGTTGAAATTTGAGCTAAGGAAAAATTTGATGCAGAAAATGCTGAAATATCACTTTCAGATATGTCGGCATTAGCAGAAAAAATTTCGCTGCTATAATGACAAACTTACATTATTCTGTACTCCTTAATGAAAGCATCGAATCCTTGCACATAGATAAAAATGGAATATATATCGATTTAACCCTTGGAATGGGTGGTCACTCAGAAGCGATATTAAAGCAACTTGAAAACGGACACTTGTATGCTTTTGATAAAGATGACTATGCTATTAAGATAGCATCTGAACGTCTTAAAAAAGTATCGAATAACTTCACGATAATCAAAAGTGATTTCAAAGATATAAAATCAAGATTATCGGATTTAGGTGTTTATTCAGTTGATGGAATTATTGCTGATTTAGGTGTTTCATCTCCACAAATCGATCAAGGTCACCGTGGATTTAGCTACAACAAAGATGCAATTTTAGATATGCGTATGAATCAAGATCAACAATTAACTGCTTATAAGGTAGTTAACGAATATAGTGAAAGTGATTTAGTACGGTTGCTATATAAATACGCTGATGTAAAACTTGCTAGTCGGGTTGCGAAAGCCATTATAGCATCGCGTCCTATTGAAACAACACTAAAATTAGTTGATGTGATAAAAAGAGCATATCCTGCTGCATTATTACGTGCTAAAAATCCTGCAAAACCTGTATTTCAAGCAATTCGCATCGAAGTAAACGATGAAATCAACTCTTTAAAAACAATGCTAAAAGATGCCATTAATTTGTTAAAAATCAATACTTCCTTAGTAATTATCACCTTTCATTCAATTGAAGATAAGGTAGTAAAAGAGCATTTTAATCAGCTTTGTAAGTCAAAACTACCAAGCAAATTACCGATTCAAGAACCAAAAGCATTTATTCAAAAGCAAATTTTGCCTACTCAAGCAGAAATTCAAATTAATCGACGCTCAAAAAGTGCAAAATTACGTAAATTAACTAAATTAATATAGAAGGAGTTAAAATGAAAATATTTTTAAATTTCAATATTCATCAAAATCATTTTTACTTTTCTTCTATTAAAAATTCAAATAACAACTTTAGCAAAATCGCCGAAGATGTTAAAATCTATTATCAAAAATCCATAATTATTTTAGATTTTATTAAAGATAAAATCAACACTTATACCAAAAAATACAAAAAAGATGATATTTTTATTAATATCAATTTAAAAGATGACTTATTTTTAGAAACTAAATACATCCTTAGTCAAAAGCAAGTTAATACAGATGTTTTAAATGAAAAACCTGAGCAAATTGAAGATTTTATTCATTTGAATACCTTTAACTACCAATATCAAACATTTTATAATGGTGTTTATAAATACTATGATACTTTTCCAAAAGACAAAGATTATCAAAGTTTGCATCAATTTCAAAGTCAATTATTTGTTAAAACAAATAATTTACAATTAAATTCCTTTCTTGTAAAGACATATAAATACTTGACAAATTTAAACAAAAAAAATATTACATACACACTTGCAACCTTTCAACAAATTCTTGCAAGCTCACTTAATCAAGAAAATAACAACCTTTTAGTTAACATATGTGATAGTAATATTTATGTAAGTTTTATAAAAAATGGTTATATTCTCAATACTATTAACATCACATTGGGTACCGATATTATAGTAAATAAGTTTTTAGATCAAAATTTAAGTAAAAAAGTTATTTTTGCAAGAATCAATGAAATTTTATCTTGTGATTCTGGTCAAATTCTCGATGAAATCAACAATGATATATATTCACTTTTGATAAACTTTGTAAATATATTATGTTCAAAAATCAACCATATTTTAAAATATAATAACAAAGAATTAAAAGTTTGAATTAATAGCAGCAATGACTTATTAACAGACTTTATAACTAAAAAACTTACAGAGCAAATAAACATTGATTCAAAACTACTGAAAGGTTTTTATCAATTAAATTCCATTACCCAAAGTGGTTTTAACTTGATACATAAACTTGATCCAATTATTAAACAGTCAATTATTTTTGCTAATTCATTTAACTATGATGATAGTGGACACTTACAAACCGTTACGCGTGAAATTGATTTAACATATATTAAAAACAAAAGTTTTTGACAAAGAATCTTTGCTTTTAAACATTAATGAAAAGTATTAAAATTTTAGATATATGTGGTAGTTTTTGTGAAAACCCAATTTCTTTTCAGCAAAATGATGAAATTGAATATATTGCAATTTCTGCAAATAAACAAGAACTCAGTAAAAGTTTTTGTGAAAGCAAAATATTAATAAAAGAGAATCTAAAAGATAATATTGATGACTTTAGCAGTCATATTGATGCATTAATGTTAAAAAATATACTAGCAGATGCTGAAATTGTGTTAATCAGCAGTTATATAGATAATGTAGGAACTTGGTTAACTCCTACAATAACAAAATTAGCAAAAATGCTAAATAAATTAGTTGTTTCAGTTATCAAAATACCTTTACAAAATTCATATTTACCTAATATAAAGCAATATTTAGATAAAATCATTGAATGTTCTGATGCATACACTTTTGTATCAACGCAAAAAATACATCATATGTATCCATACTTTCCAGATCAAGAAATTAATAAAATCGCAAACTTACAATTAAGTTATTTAATTAACTTCTTAAATGAAAATGCTAATAATTCAATAAATCTTGCAAATTTAAAGAAGACGTTAGAGAATTCAGGATTAACTTATATTACTGCTGCAAAAGCATCCGGAAGCAATTTAAGTAGTAAAATAATTAAGAAGTTTTCTACATATAATTTAAATGATTCCCAAATCCAAAATGCTGCAAAAGTTTTTGTAAACATTAAAACAGATGTCAACACAAATAAAGAAATTAGCCGAATAATTTCCGAAATTGTTAAATATTTTAATTTATCTAATGATGTACAAATTATAAAAAATATAGTTTATCAACAAAAATCATTTAGTTTTATAGATGTAAATGTATTTATAAGTGGAATAAATCAAAATTTAGTAAATCGAAATAATTCTCTTGATAATAATATAAAAAATTTACATATAAATGATGTTGAATCTACTGATGCAAAATATTCGCAAGGATTGAAGCAAGCAAACTCAGAAAACACAAAAATTATTTCGAATCAAAAAAACTATAATTCAATGTATGATTCATGATTCTCGAAGTCTTAGAAGATAATTATTAATCAGAATTATAGTTTGCAAACTAGTAATATTTACTAGTTTTTTTATATAAATAAGCATAATAATGTTTATCATATAAAAATAATTAGTTATTTGAATTTTTAGTTAAATTGAATTAAAAACAACTAAAAAAAATAAGTAAATTTTGACTAAATTCATATATTCTATTTTATATTATGGTAAATGTTGTAAAATTAATAATATATGAAAAAAAGAACCTGAATTATTATTTTTTATACCATTATAACCTTTGGATTCATTTGATTAAAATGAAAAAATAAAAGTAAAAATCATCAAAAAAATACTATTTACCAAGAAAACAATTTACCATTTAAAATTCAAACATTAATTAATGCATTAAAACATGAAAATATTATCGAAATAACCAATACACACTACAGAGTTAATATCATCTTAAAAGATACTAAAATAATTGATATACAGTCAATAAAGGCTTTAAAAGGTGTTCGTGGGTTGTTTTTAAAATCTAATTCTATTTCTATCACTTTTGAACAATATACAGCAGCAGTAGCAGATGCTTTAGCAAAATATATCAAGTAGGTACTTATGCAAGAAAACAAATACCAAGTAATTTTAGATAATTTGCTCGATATCACACAAAATGATGCATCAATTTTTACTAAACTTAGTGAAAATAATTGTGTAGATATTTATAATCTTTTACGTCTTGAAGATTTTAAAGAAGTTTTGAATAAGGAAAAATTTGAGATCAGTTTATTAGATGGAAACTTGATCGATTTTATCGATCAAGTTAAAAATACTTACGATTTTAATTCTTTAAAATCTCTTTTAGAATCAAAAGCAAATAAATATATAAGAACATCTAAGGTAGATTTTAAAGCTAATTTTGAATATGAACAAAAAAATGTGATCAATTTTTTAGAACATATACAACAAAAAGCGATTCGCAAATGAAAAATTTTAGATAATAAAGTAACATCCATTTTGGATGAAACCAATACATGACCGTTACACATCGGATTTTTGTTTGTTTCACTGCGCAAAGATGACAAAGTTATTTATGCACCAATGTTTTTTAAAGAAGTTCAAATTAAATTTAAAAATACTATTCCTTATTTATTTTCAGATGGAGATATTAAAGTTAATGAAAAACTCATTTTCTTTTTAAACAACTCAGGATTTAACCTTAACATCGATTCTAACTTTGAGAACTTTGAAATTAATGCAATTTTTGAAAAACTAAAAACCGATTGAAACAATTTATTTACCTTACCTAATGATTTATATGATAAATTTACTCCACTTCGCAGTGATTTGATTATTAATGAAAACTTAATGTTTCATAAGGGTATGTTATTAGGGATTTTTCAACCTTGAGGTGGATATTCACGCAATCGGATGAAAGAAATTATTAATAACGATGAAATTAATGATATTTTTAAGGTTGAATTTGATAAAAACAAATATAAAAACAAAGTGATACAACTTCTTAAAAATGAAAATATTTCATTATTTAATGTTGCTAAATCCAATCTTTCACAAGATAAAGCAGTTTTATCTGCATTACAGCAAAATACCATTATCTGAGGGCCTCCTGGAACTGGAAAATCACAGACAATCGTTAATTTAATAACAAATATTTTAATTTATGGTAAAAAAGTTATTGTTGCTTCACAAAAGAAAGCTGCCTTAGATGTTATTAATGAACGTCTTGGAATTTTAAGTAAATTTTGTTTATTTTTACTTAATTATAAAGATGTTAAAAAGAAAAAGTTTTATCAACCTATTCAAGAATACCTTGATATGCTGGAAAATTTTGATTCAAAGCAACAACTACAAAAATATCCAGTAATAAGCCAACAAGAAAGCAGACATATTGTTAATGTAAATAATATCCTGAATCAAGATGGGATAAACCAACTATTTCAAGCATATTACTATTTATACAAATACAAAATGGATGTCGATTTAGAAAATGATCCACAGTTTATTAATGATTTACCAAAAGATATTATTTACCCTTCATCAACCTTACAAGAAGGAAAAGTTGCAAAAAGCATTTTAAAAGAAAATAATAGTTATTTCTTATTTTTTATGAAAAAATATTGAAAGATTCGCGATGTTGCTAAGCAGATCGAAAACAAATTAAGCAACTTTTCAGGAAGTTTATACCGATTAATAAACAATTTTCATTCTATTAAAAATGTTAGTAACTCGGTAAAATACCTAAATCGCATTATCAACGAATCTAAAAATATCAATTTCGATCAGCAAACATTAAGTGCTGAGATAGTTAAAAACATTACCTTAGAGCGCTATGTAAAGCAAATCAAAGAATTTAACCCACAATTGCAACGATTATATCGTGAATTTTCACAAAGTGTTCGCATCCAAAATCTTGAACCGTATCGTTTTGTTAAAAAATATGCTGAAATGATTAAATTAATCTTCCCTGTAATTGTAGCAACACCAGATACAGATTTATCTGCTTGAAATAAAGAAGAATTTGATTATGCAATCTTAGATGAATCTAGTCAAATATTCATTGAAAAAGGTTTACCGATTTTATATTTAGCTAAAACTAAGATATTAGCCGGAGATAAACAACAAATGCGTCCAAGCAACTGATTTGGTTCACGAAATACTGATGATACCATTTTTGGTAAAGTAGATTCACTACTTGATTATGCTTTATCACTAGGAGTGTATCAAATTATTTTAGATAAAAATTATCGTGCTAAAAATGCTGCATTAATGACTTTTTCATCTAAGTACTTTTATCAATCAACCCTCGATGTAGTTGATAATGCATCTGCTAGTGATGAAAATTCAGTTGAAGTATATCAAGTTGATGGAAACTGAGAAGATAATCACAACAAAGTTGAAGCACAAAAAGCATTACAGTTACTTAATTTAAATTTAGATAAATATAATAAAATCATTTTATTAGCATTCAACTCACGACAAAGTGATTATTTAACTAACCTAATTTATTCATACCATCCAAATTTAGAAGCAGCAATTAATCAAAAAAAACTATTAATCCGTAACATCGAAAATATCCAAGGAGATGAAGCAGACTTAGTAATTGCTACTATTTCATATGATAAATCCACTAAGTTAAATTCTACATATGTTTCACGAAGTGGTGGTTCAAATGCTTTGAATGTTGCTATATCGCGTGCTAAAGAGAAAATGATAGTGATCAAAACTATTAAAGCAGATGATATACAAATTCTGCCAAATTCATCGGATGATTTAATTATTTTTAAAAAATGATTACAGTTTTTAGAAAGGGATGCTGATTCAAAAAGAGAGCTTCTAAAAGAAACATTTGCATCTAAAAAACTTGATTCATCGGTAGAAAACCAAAGTAAAGTAACTTGATTTAAAGAACTTGTGAAGACTGAATTTGAAGATATTATTAAAGGTAAACACAATTATGAATTATTTACCAAATATAACATCGGATCATTAGATATCGATTTAGTTATTACTAAGAATGAAAAACCTTATAAATGTGTGCTTTTTGACACTTTTGAATACGGAGAAAATGCTATAAACGGATATTTAGCCATCCGCGATAAATTTCGCTTCTTAAAGGCTAAAAAATACGATGTTATTGTAATTAATCCAATCAATTGAATTACTATGCAAAATCAAATTAGTTTATGATTTGATTTTGATGAAGTAGTTTCAGAAAACCAACCAACCAATACCTACATTTTAAATAAAACTAATATTTTTGTTGCTACTGATGCTGATATTAAACTTACAAGTTCGCAAAATACCTTGCAGCAAGACCAAAATACAGAAGTTAAAAAGGTTACACAACAAATTAATTATCATTCAATTGAAGAAGATAAAAATGATGCTATGATTCTTACATCACTTATCCAAAATGATGATCATTTAGATGCAGAATTACATAAAATTTTTAGTCAGAGTATCCAAACTAATGAAGATATTAAGGAAGAAACAGGAAATCAAACCCTTGATGTCAAAACCGAAGATATTTCAATCCCAGATGATTTAGATGCATCAGTTGCTGTGATTGGTAAAGATGAAGAAGTTGCAGCACCGGTATATTTAAACGTCAGCAAAGAAGTAGAATTTACCGAAAATGAAATTGGTTATTGAGATTCAATTGGGATAAAAGTTGATAATAAATCAACTTTTGATAATTTGACAACAGATTATTTATACGAAGATCCAAAAGATTGAATTATGAGTAATACCGATGAAATATCTGATGAGCAAACTAAAACCGTGGTAAATGATGACTTTTTAAAAGATGTTGATGAATTTACCAAAACTGTTGAAATGAAAATAGAACGAAAGGATAAATAATGAACCTTTCTGATGTTTTATCAATACTTTCAAAAAATATTAAACGAAAAATTATTTTGCACTTATTTACCTGTCACGAACAAGAATGCGATGTTTTAACACTTGCTCAAACCTTAAAAAGCAAACAAGCCAATATTTCAAAACACCTTAGCGATCTAAAGAAAAAAAACATCATTGATGCTAACAAAAAAGGTTTATTCACTTATTACTTTTTAAATAAAAAATTTAAAAAGAAATATTTTGATCTTCTTAACACTACACATACATTAAATACTGAAAATGTGGATTGCAAATGCATTAACGATGGACACATCAAATAATGAATCATAAAATTTCTTTATTTTCTATTACCTATGGAACCAGAATTTTATTTCTGGTTACTATTTTGCTAGGTGTTTCTAGCATCATTTTAGAAACATATATGCCTTTATTTGTTAAAGACATCACTGATACAGTTTCTGATGCATTCAAAAACTATGATGATAAATATCACATTGTGCTTAAAAATGCTGCATTATTAGTTTCTTTTGGTATCTTAATCGGTGGTTTCACTATGCTTAGTGCTTATTTAAATGTTATTGCTCGGTATCGTTTTGCAAAGAATTTACGTTTAAAACTTTTTTCCAAAATACAAACTTTTTCATTTGAAGATATGGATAAATTTTCAACAGGTGTGATTGTAAACCGACTTAATACCGATATTGATAACATTGTAAAGTTGTATGGTATTATGGGCCGACCGTTATTTAGACTACCAATTATGTTTATCAGTTCTTTGGTTTTTGCTATTACACAATCAGGTGTGCTATCAATTATTTTTGCAGTCAGTTTACCATTATTATTTGGATTCTTTTTAATTATGTGAAAATACGGTATCCCAATTTTTTATAAAACATTTAAAAAATCTGATCAATATAATACAAAGTTGCAAGAAAACCTTAATTCAATGAGACTGATTAAATCATATGTAACTGAAAACCAAGAAGCACAAAACCACGATGCTGTAAACAATCAAATGCGAGATATTAACATCAAAGGTGAAAAGGTTTTTACTTGATATCATATTGTGATTATGAATAGCATTTTTATGTCGGTGATTGCCTTAGTTGTTATTGGAGTAAATCAAGTGCTAGCACAAAAAATAAAAATCGGTACTATTACAGCTTTTTCAACTTACATATGAATGATAACTGGTTCTTTTCTAGGGATTTTAAACATCTCAGGTGAACTGTTTCGCTCTATACCAAGTGCTAAAAGATATAATGAGCTAATTAAGCATCAAGTTTCGATTATTGAAAAAGAAACTTGCATTAATAAAGAAATTTTAGGTGAAATTGAATTTAAAAATGTGTACTTAAAATATCATAGTAACTCATTTTACTCATTGAAAGACATTAATTTAAAAATTAAGGTAGGTCAAAGTATCGGGATAATTGGTGCTACATCATCAGGAAAAAGCAGCATACTTTCGCTGATACCAAGGTTTTATGATGCAACCGATGGATGTGTTTTAATAGATGGAATTGATGTAAAAGATTATTCTTTTTCTTCGCTTCGCTCTGGTATTTCAGCAGTTTTTCAAGATACATCACTTTTTTCAGGAAGCATTCGTGATAACCTCAAATGAGGTAATCCTGATGCCAGCGATGAGCAAATTATCGATGTGCTAAAACAAGTTTGCATCTGAGATTTTGTAGCAAGTCAAAAAGAACAATTGGATTATCAAATTTTACAGGGTGGTAAAAATTTATCAGGTGGACAAAAGCAAAGGTTATATTTAGCAAGAGCATTGATTAAAAATCCTAAAATACTACTTTTAGATGATGCAACATCAGCATTAGATGCTAAAACTGAAAAAAGTATTTTATCAGTTTTAAATAACATTAAAACTACCAAAATCATTGTTTCACAAAAAATTGCTTCACTTGCTATTTGTGATCAAATTGTTGTGATTGAAAATGGAATGATAACAAATGTAGGTACTCACAATGAACTTATAAAAACTAATTCATATTATCAGAAACTAAATATGTTGCAAGGTGCTTTAGGAGGTCTTGATGCGAAATAATTTTCATACCTCTTTTGCTAAGCAAGTTCCAAAACTAACAAATAAACAAAAAATTTCTACCTTTAAAAATATTTTAAAACTACTATGAAAAGATAATAAAATAACTTTAATTATTTCACTATTTTTAATCATTATTGGTTCAGGTGGTCTGCTATATAATCAAGTTTTTATCGGAAAAATTATTATTGATGGATTTTTGCATAATTTTTCTGCTAATGCACAAAATTATGCAAAAACATTTAACTATAAATGGTTTTATATTGTTGTTGCTTTATCAGCTGTATGATTTTTTATAACAGTTTTCGCTGGTTTTATCTGAAAAAGATTATTAATTAAAGTTTCGAATCATACATTAACTAAGTTACGTAGCAACTTATATAAGCATATTCAAAGTCTACCCATTGCATTCTTTGATGCTAATTCTAAAGGCGACTTAATGGCTCGCTTTACATCCGATATTGATACATTAAGGGATTTTTTATCTAACTCGCTTCCTAAGGTTATTGATACATTTATCACTTTAAGTGTTTCAGTAGTAGTTATGTTTTCGCTGAATTGAAAACTTGCCTTAATTATGCTTGCAGTGATGTTACTGATTTTAATGTTTTCATATTTTATCGGGATGCAATCTAAAAAAGGATTTATCAAGCGTCAAAGAAGCAATGGTGCTTTATCAGGATTTACTGAAGAAGTAGTATCAAATTTAAAGACATTAAAAATCTTTGGTCAAGAGCAAAATGTTTTAAATGATTATCAAAAATATTCAAATTCTTTATACCAAGACGAACTAAAAGCCCGTGGTTATGCTGATTTGTTGTTTCCGTTTGCAATGTGGACAGGTAACATAGGATATATTATTGTAGCTGTTTTTGGAGCAATTTTATTGATCAACGGACAAAGTGAAGGTTTCGGATTAAGTGTTGGGGTATTAATTGCATTTACTCAGTTTGCTAAAAGTTTTTCTGGCCCTGTTTCATCAATTTTAGAAGTAGCCAATTCGATAATCATCGCATTAGCAGGTGGTAAACGTGTGTTTGATATTCTTAAGCAATCCCCAGAACTCAATCACGGTAACATCCAAGCTGTTAAAGTTGTTTTAAAAAACAACCAATACATCGAATCTGAATCAGATGCAGCATTTTGAGCGTATAAATTTACTGATGCATATGGATATTTAACAGGTTATCAAAAAGTGCATGGAGAGGTTGTTTTTGATAATGTGTCTTTTGGATATGATCAAAATATTGCTATAAAAAACATCTCATTTAAAGCAAAAGCAGGAAGTAAAATCGCACTAGTTGGGCCAACTGGCGCTGGTAAAACCACCATCACTTCCTTATTAATACGCTTTTATGAGCAAAATAGCGGAGATATTTATATCGATGGGATTAATATCAAAGAGATTGATAAAAACTCACTACGTAAGGTGATAGGTATGATTTTACAGGATGCATCATTATTTTCTGACACAGTAGCCAACAACATAACTTACGGATTCGATACAATTGACCATCAGCAGTTACATAAATCCATTCTTGTCTCAAATTTAACAGAACATATAGATAAGTTGGATGCTAAAGAACACACCTATCTCAAAGATCGTGGTAGCAAACTCTCACAAGGACAAAAACAACTTATTACAATTGCAAGAGTTACTTATAAAAATCCACCTATTTTAATCTTTGATGAAGCAACATCAAATATAGATACCTTAACTGAATCTCAAATACAAACATCGATGGATAAATTAATGCAAAATCGAACTACTTTTATTATCGCGCATCGATTAAGCACCATTAAAAATGCTGATCTGATATTAGTAATTAATAATGGACAAATTATCGAGCAAGGCAGTCATCAGCAACTGCTACAAAATCAAGGTAAATACTTTCAGTTATGAAATAATTCACAAAAGCAAAATATCTAACACTGCTTTACAGTGTTTTTGAATCAAAAAAACATCGCAGATGCGATGTTTTTAAAAATTATTGATTTGATTTTTTCTTCTTGTTTTTAAATCAAGTATATCCAAAGGTTGCTATACCGAGAACAAATGCTAATACAGCGATTACAATACCAGCAATTGCTCCACCAGTTGGTCCAGTAGATTTTTCA
This sequence comes from Mycoplasma sp. AC1221, assembly GCF_054353815.1. NCBI lineage: Bacteria > Bacillati > Mycoplasmatota > Mollicutes > Mycoplasmatales > Mycoplasmataceae > Mycoplasma > Mycoplasma sp. AC1221. Next base: position 24,279 of record NZ_JBTHHH010000001.1, read on the forward strand.
ACAGTTTTTGATGTTTGTGTATTTTTATTATCTTGTGGATTTTGGTCTTTTGGTTTGTTTTCGGAAGTAGGTGGAGTGGTTGTTGATCCACTATTGCCTCCTTCTTGTGGTTTTGAACCTTCGGTATTTGAAGGGTTATTAGTGCTTCCGCCTTGCTCTGGTTTTTGAGTATCATTATCACCATTTTCTGGTGTACTTGGCTGAGCAGGTAAGGTTGGTTTTGGACTTAATAGTTGTAACACTTTTGATTTAAAGTTTGCTAATTCATTTTCGGTTTTAGCTTCATTAACTTCTTGCTCTAAGTCTGCTTTCAGTTTTTCGTTTGTTAGTTTATCTAATAAACGTTTGATGCTATTAGATAAAACTTCTTTATTTTTCTTGCTTTGTTGCACTTTATCATTAATTGCATTAATAATTTTAGCTAATGCAGCAGTATCTTTTGCTTTTGCAAGTTGATCTTTAAATTCTTGTTGAACATCTGAATCTAGGCCTTCAGTTAATGTGACAGCTTGTTTTTTAGCAGTTTCAAGTTTTGTTGGTGAAATTGCTAACATACTTTGTGCATCTTGAATTTGTTTTACATATTTTTGGATATCTGATGCAGTTAACATCGATGGATCGTGATTGATTGTTTTAATTTGATTGATTGTATCGAGATATGCTTGGTATGAATCATTGGTATAGATTTCATCAGTATTAGCAAGCGGTGTTAATAAATTATCTAATGAAGCAACTAATTCATCTTTTTGAGTTTGTGCATCTTCATTAGCACGATTCATCCGATCTAAAGCTTTTTGTAAATCCTCTAATTTAGCATCTTTGTTGTTTAAAGTTGCCTGTCATTGATCAATTTGTTTTTGTAATTGTTGTGATTGTTGTGGGAATTTTAGAGCGTTTTCAGCAATAAATGTTTTTGCTTTAGTAATTGCATCTGCAAGGTTTGTATATGTGGTTCCTAAATCATTTGGTTTTAAACTATCGATTGATTGTTTTACTAATTGGTTAACTTGATAGTAATCAGCAGGGGTTGCTGTTCCAGATTTAATTTTTGAATCAAGTTGTTTCTTTGCTTGCTGTAATTTTGCAAAAGTTTGTGGATCATAGTGACTTGCATCTAATGAATCGATTTTAGTTAAATTAAAATCAGAAACTTGTTGATCGAAGCTGGTGTATTTTAAAGTAGGTTGCACTTGATCGAATCTATCCTTTAGAGCTTTATAATCAGCTTGTGAATAAAGATTTTGATTCTTTGGATCAATCATTTGTTTTGCACTAGTTAATAATAACTGATATAACGCATAGTTAGCATCTTGCACATATGAGGTATTAGGAAGTGTAGCATTAATAATATCATTTAATGTTTTAACATTATCTGCTGTTATTTTAAGATCACCTTTTTGTGCATTATCAATACTTTCTTTGATGTTATTTAAAGTATAAATAGGTAATTTTGCATTATCTGCAACTAATGCACTAACTTGCTCTTTTAATTTATTTCAACGATCTTGAGCTTCCTTAGTTCAAGCATCAAAGTTTTCTGGTGTCTTATCAACTTGTGTTTTTAGTTCTGCTAAGGTTGTTTTTCCGTGGCTATCATCACTAGAAGTGGTAGGACGCCTTGATGGAGCAAGTTCATAAATAACTGGTTTTTTATCACTTCAATCTATTTGAAAGCCGATGATTTTCTTATTGCTATCTGATTGAGTTAAATCAAAAGTCATATTTGAAAATGCTAATAATCCAAGTTTTTGTGTTTCTTGTTTTTTAGTGCTTTCATCATAAAGCATCACTGAAATGGTTGCATTGGTTGCTGATCCATCAGAATATACTAATAAATCCTTACCATCATATGTATTAGGATCAACATAGAATTTTAAACTTCCATTTTGTGTATCTGGACTTCAGTAAGTGTTGTAATTTCCATCTAAGAATTTAACTGGGTAGTTATTTTTGTTAGCAGGTAAATAATTAGTTCCATCAAATCTTGGGTCTTTTGGAACATTATCTCAATTATCATTTACCACAATTTCATTGATTTGTACTCCACGAGATAAATTATGATTATTATTATCTAAAAGTATATTAAGTGTCTTGGTAAATACTATTTTTACATATCTAACATTCTTGTTAGTTAGTTCAGAAATTTTATCAGCATCAAAATATCTATAATTTAGTCGCTGTGGATCTACTTTTACAATATTTTTAAATTGTGGATATGATAAGTTGTTAGTTTGAATATATTGTGGATCTTTAACTTCTGATAATGAAGTAGGATTAGTGCTACTTTCACCTGCTGGTGTACTGTTATAGATTTTATGTCAATCCGAATCAGTATTAGTATTTTTATCAGAAACTAAGATTTTAAAGAATCTTGGATAGTTATAAGTATCTTTATCTACATACATCTTTAATGAATTTAAGGTTACTGTATTTCCTAAATCATAAATGATATAATCGCTTTTAAGTGGATATCCATTATAAATATCATATGTTGATACATTACCATCGATAGCATTACCTGAATAACGAGTATCATCACCTCATCCATTAATTGTTTGCACATTTGAACCAATCATTCTTCCGTATGTTTTACTATCTACAACTTTTACATCCAAACTAGAAAGAGTTGGCTCCTGTTTATTTTCAGTTGTTGTAGTTGTAGCCTTTTTAATTCTAATGTATCTTGCAAACTTGTTGTTATCATCAAAAGTTCCTGTATATGGATATCATACGATTCCGTTTCTTGATGTTTCTAATGATACATTATTAGGAATGCTATCTTGTCCATTTAACTTAATAGTATTAAGTTGATACATTTGCTTTAAGTCTAAGCCAACATATTTATCTGTTGTTAAATTTACCGGTGTAGTTGATGAAGCACCATCGGAACCAGTTGTTTTACCAACAAACAATCCAAATTCATCTTTATCAACAACTTGTGTAAATAAATTAGTTGTTTGATTTGATTCTTTATCAGTATATAAATATTGATTTCCTGGTCCAAATAAATGGATCGAAACTAATGATAATGGTCCAGAAAATGAAGTATCAGTAGAACGCAATCTGAAAAATTGTGCAAATGCCTTACCACGAATGATTTGGTATCTTTGTGATGGAACTAAGTTACCAAATTTAACTCAAGCACCAGTAGCAGATTCAGAACCAGATACTTTAGCATTAGCATCTCAATATTCAATTACACCATTATTTAAATAACTAACTGATGAGTCATTTTTTCCTTGGTCGATAACTACTGATGAAACCTCTGCTGCATTAGCTAATTTAAATTGAATAAATTTATTATTAGTAAAATTATTGATTGAAACACTATTATCAAAAATAGATTTATTTATATTTGAAACATTATCAGATGTAAAATTTAGTTTATTAGCAGAATCACTTCCGTGGGTTTGGTCATCATGTTGCAAGACTAATGCAGTTGTTCCAGCCCTTGGAGCTGTATCTGTATTAACAACAAATTCATAAATACGGAATCATTTATTTCTACCACTTCCAGTTTCGGTATCAATCATACGAATGGCACGAACATTTTTTATGTTTACTGAAATTTTAAAGGTATTTGAAGTTGAAAAACTAGATGTGCTTAAAGTATAAGAGTTATCTGTTGTAGTCGAACCATCAGACGAACTACTTGATTGAGCATTAGGATCCTTAGGTAAATCATTTCATACATCTTTGTTATCTGTATCTAGATGATATTGAATTTTAAATTTAGTGAAATACTCTTCAAAATTAGAAGTATTGGTTCCAAATTTAATTTGTAAATCTTTAACATCGATTGGTTTATCAAATTTAACCCCAAAGTAGTTGTTAGGTAAGATACGATTATTATTTGTTCGATTCGCATCCAATGTATAGACGAATTGTCTTTGGTTATTTAAAGTAAATATTGAACCAGGAATATTTTGTTGAGTATTCGGACTAGTTAAATCGGTAATAATACTCATTCCATTATTTTGCGGATCTGCAGCAGTTGGGAGTAGTTTTTCTACCTTTGCCAATAGCTGTGGTGTTAATAACGAAGTAAGATTACGGGTAAAGTGTGATCCGATACCAATATCCCTAAATGAAGTTGAATAATAGTTACGACTTTGATATGATAAAAAATAATTTTGCGCTTTTATATAATAATCAACAATTTCTTCATCATCTGGATTAGATTTATTTGCTTCAATATAAGTTAACACAAAGTATTTTTGTGCTTGAAAATAATCCGAAGCAGCTAAAATAAATTCGGAAATGGTATCAATAAATTTAGAATGCGATTTATTTTCTTTTAAAATCTGTATATGTGGAAACAGATTATTTATTTCAGTTAAATAAGTCTGCGCTTCTGTTTCATGATAAGTGCTAGTTCCCTTGCTATTATCACTATTTAAAACATTATAAAAATTAGATGCTGCAGGAGTTAATCCATCTCCGACAAAAAGTGCTTCTGAATAAGTATCTTGAGCAATGTATGCTCCTAGTCTTCTTAAAGCAATTGATTCAGGTGTTTCAATTGCAGTGTTATTAGCAATAGCACGAAACGAAGCTTGATATATAAGATCCTTTTCAATTTGTCTACCATCACCTGCTGGTAATATTTTTCAAGTAATGTTAGCTAAATCAAAGAAACCAAATTTTGAAAACTCTGCTTTTTTATTTCCAGTTGATAAAATAAATCCGGTAAATTTACTTGGGTCAACATTAACTGATGTATAATCACCATTATAACCATTTTGAGCATTTGGCCGAATCAATTCCTCAGCAGTTCTTAAATATAATTTATTTGCATCGCGAGCAAAATCATCTGGGTATTCTTTAAAGAAGATCGGTTTAATTTGTTGTCCATCTTGGGTATATTTGTCTACATCGTATTCATTAATGTATTGGTGATCATTAAATTCATCATCTAAAATCAACGGTTGCACTTCTGATGGAAGCGATGCATAATATGAAATAAATCCTGGTGTTTTAGTAGAAGCACTTTTTTGTAAGCGTGAAGTAATCGCAGATGAGCGACCAAAATATCCTTGGAAGATAATATTAGTATCTAAATCAGGATAGGTGCTTTTTAAACTCTTGATTCAAGCAACTAAATCAGTGAATAATTGCACCGTTTTAGGCGATTGCTCATCCATAGACATTAATCCGATTTTACGAACACCAGCCTTAATTGCTTGTAAGTATTTAGCTTTTAAAAGTGTTAAATTAGCATCATAATTTTCATTGGTAAAATCTGATAAAGCATCTAAGGCAAAAACAAATTTAACGTGAGTTTCTTTTGAAACTTTGGCTAATTCTGTAAGTTCATCCAGTTGTGCTTGATTGAGTGGAACCTTTCAAGCTTTTTGTGTTTGTTTATCTGTATCTGAATCACCTTCTTTAGTAGTTATTTGATTTTGGTTATTAGCATAAGCTCCAGCTAGTGTTTTATCAGGTTCAAAGATATAAGTATTGATTTTATAGTAGCTTGAAAAGCGCATAATATCAATCATTTCATCTTTAGTCTGATTATGTTCAGCACCATCAAAAACTCGGTGTGAGTCCATAAATCCACGGATTTTAACATCAGCGTAATCTTTAATGGTAAAATCTTCTATTTTATATCCATCAAGTTGTTGGAAGATATGTCATAAAGTAGTTGCACCAAAGAAAGCTGCATCTGAATCTTTTGCTAATAATGAAATGTAATTATCTTGAGTTTTAATTACATATGCATCATTTTTAGCAAAATTACTTGCTGCAAAATCATCGCTTGAATCTATTTTTTTAATATCATTATCAACTAAATTGTCACTATCTCCTTGGATACCAACAAGGATGTTGGTTTTTCCACTCACAACACTTCTTGATTCACTTGAAGTAATATGTCTAAAAGCAAGCGCTTCATGGATACGGTTTTTAGTTGCTGAATCGATTCCGTTTTCATATACTAAGTTAACATCTTGACTAATCAAAGAAGTTTTGTTTTGATACAAAATATTATGAACCATTGGAAAAATAGCATATTCTTGGTGCGAAGCAGTTTGTTCACTTTGGTTGCTGGTAGCAGCTGCAACACAAGCAGTTGCTAATGCAGAAGCGCCAAAAAATAATGCTTTAAGTTTAGTTTTCTTCATTATATACTTCCTTAATTATCCTTTTTCTTAGATTTTTTCTTAAAGACAAATACTGATGCTGCAACTAATACTGCTGCTAAGACTAATAACACAACGATTGCTGCAATGGCACCTTTGTTATTTGAAGTTGTAACAACTTTTGGATTTTCATCTTTAGGTTTTTGCGGAGTTGTAGGTTGCTCTGGTTTACTTTCAGGAGCAGGTTTTTGAGCTTCTTTATCAGCTTGTTCTTGGGCGTCAGCAATTTTTTTACGTATTTGCAACAACTGTTCTTTTGTGGTTGCATCTTTTAACTCGTTCTTAAAACTTTCTTTTGATGCAGCATCTTTGATTTGATCAGCTTGCTGTGAAACTATATTTAAAAGATAATTGAAACTAAGTTTTTGTGCAATTGTTAATTCCTTAGCTAATAAATCATTATTAGTTGCATTATTAACATCATCTAAAATACTTTGTTTAATATCTGGTGTTAAATCTTTAATTTCTTCAGAAATTGCTTTAGAAGTTTGGTTTGCATCATTTACCTTAACTTTTAGCGCAGCTAAAGCATCTAAGGTAGGTTGTGCTAAGTTATCAAGTTTATCTGTGCTTTGTAAACTATTTACCATCGCATCATATTGTGCATTTAGTGCTGTAAGTGAGTTAGAATAAGTGTTTTTTAAGGCCTGTGAAGCTAATCCAGCAATTAAAGCATTGATGTCTTGGTTTAATGTGGTTACTTGGTTTTGTTTGTCTAATAATGCTGTAAGTTGACTTGCAACTTTGTCTACATCGGTTTTGGTAAATGCTTTTGCTAAAAGATTTTCAAGAGCTGCTTTTTTAGGTTCTTGCAATAATTTTGGTAAATCTTTGTTTACTGCATTTACAGCATCGGTGTATTTACTTCATTCTTGGAATGAATATTCTTCTTGAAGATGTTCGATGATTCGAGTAAGTTCAGATGAGTTATTAGTTGCATCAACACGAGCTAAGTAGTTGGATTTATCATCTAATTTAGCAATTAATGCTTTTGCTAATGTTTTTGCATCATCTAAGTTGGTAGAATTTACAACTAATGCTTTAGCAGTCTCTTTAAGATTGGCTTCATCTTGGTTAATTTGTGCTTGTGATAATAAATCAATTTTAGAATCAGAAACATTAGATGCAATGCGATCTAAAACAGCTTGATATTCACGATATGATGCATCGGTTCAGACATTATTATCATTAGAAATCGGATCTAATAATAATAACTTGTATTTTGCAATTGCTAAATTACGTTCATTAATAACCGATTCGGTAACAGCTTTTAATGAATCTAAGGCTTCTTGCACTTTATCAGCTGTAATATATTGTGAATATACTATATTATCATCATTTTGCACCTCAGTTAACAACTGATTTGATAAAGCAGGGAACTTTAATTGGTATTTATCATTAAATGGATATGAATGAGCATCACGATATGCTTCGTATTCTTTAATTTTTGCACCGACAGTAGATTTTTCTAATGCAGCATATTTAGTATCAAATTGTTCATTTAGTTGTTTGTAATTATCTTCAGTTGTAGAATCACTAGAAATATTAACTTTTGAACGAATTGATTCCACATGAGTTTTAAGATCATTGAAACTTGGATATTGATATTCGATTGGATTTAATAAATCAAATTTTGCAACATTTAACTGAGCAATTTGCTTGTTAAATGTTGGTAGTTTAACTAATGCTTCTTTAGTTTTCATAAGTTGATTGATCATCGCATTTGTAACTGATGTAGTTAAATTATTTGGATCTGCTAGTGCTAATTTAGCTTCATTAACAGCATCTTGATATGGCTGATATGAAGTTTTTGTATATAAAGCAGGATTTACGTAACCATTTAATAAATATTGCAGATAAGTAGCTGAAGAAACATTAGCATATGTTAGAAAAGGAACAGGTATTTTTATAGTATATTTTTCTACATCCACATTAGCAGTTGCTTTAATGGTTGGAAAGTATAAAGTGTCTACATATTTATCAACATAACGCTGAAGAGCTTGTCTTGTAACTCTTTGGATGTTTTCTTCTGCTTTTGCATCTTTTTGATTATCTGTCGTATCAGTTGTGGCTGCTGCACGTTTAGCTCTTGTATTTTTTGCTGGTTCAGTAGCTTTATCCTTAGAATCAATTAATTGCTTAAGAGCATGTTCAGCGTTTACATATGCATCCTTTGATTCTTCGGTTCGATTATTAGTATCATTTTGTTTTTCATAAGATGATTTTAATTTATTAATTGCTGTTTTATCTGCAACTTCCCCGGTAATTACATAAGGGTTAAATTGCACAATTTTTGGTTTTTTACCACTTCATTTAATTTTAAATCCAACTAAGTTTACACTGTTTATACCCTGTAAATAGGCCTCAGGTTTATATAAAGAAAATGTTACGATGTTGTTAAATAAGGTTCCAAGTCTTTTGTATTCATATTTACCATCTAATATATTATATGTAATTTGATAGACAATAGCATCTGATGGTTGTCCAGTCGAAACTACCATTAAGTTTTTATCTTTTCAGTTGGTATCAGCAACGTTATAATATAACTCACCAGTTTCTTCTTTCGGCTCTCAATAGGTAGTATAATCAGCATCCAGCATTGCAGCAGGTTCATGTTCTACCGAAGCAGCTTGATAATTAGTTCCATAGAATCTAGGATCAGTTTTTGAATAATATTTTCCACCATTAACTTGGATTTCGTTGATTTCTAACAAACGATCGACTGGATAATCTTTTTTAATTAATAATTTTACATATCTAGCTTTAGTATCTGTTAAATTATTAACACCTCATCACTTAAATCTTGGATGTTCGGTATCAATAGTTCCACTATTGGTGCGAGCTAAAATATCTTCTAAGTTATTTGGATCGTTTCCGATTTCAAATAATGATTTTCATACGGTATTTTTATCATTTGTTTGAGCTACTAATACTTCTAAGTCTCTTGGATAATTATATGAGTTGTTATTTGCATAGATTTTTAATGATGTTAAATCAATATCAGAACCTAAATCATAAACAACTTCGTTATTTGCTTTTGGAGTTGAGATAAATTTAGTTGATGTATCTAGGTCACTATCAAAACCACCATAGTTATTTTCAATGTTAGAAGCTTCTAAATCACTATCTACAATGCGACCAAAACGATCAAAGTCTTTAACTGTTACTGTCATACCACTAAAGTAAATATCTTTTGATGTTGTATCAGTTTTAGTTTCGCCTAAACCAAAATCACTATTATCATATAAGTCTTTTGAGTATTGTAATCGAATGTATCTAACCGGCTTATCAGTTAGTTGTGTGCTATTATATAAATTAAATCAAGTTACACCATCAGTTGATGCTTGACTAATAAGGTATTCTGGAAGCACACTTGCAAATTTGACATCTTTTAAAGTATAAATCTTTTGTAAATCTAATCCGAAACCACTTTTATCTTTTACTTTAACTGATACTGTATTTCCTTCTTTGGCAAATAATTTAAAGGTATCATTATTATATGATGATAATAATTTATCAGTGTTAACATTATAAGAATGATATATATAAGCAGTTGTTACCGGATTTTCAAGTGGGGTAATAAATAAATGTTTAATATCTCATGATGGTTTTGCTGTAAATCCAGTTGTAGGTTTAATACGGATACCATTATATTTTTTAGTATCAGTAATTTTAATTACATCATCACCTGTAGAATTTTGAATAGTCGATAAAGTGGTAAAAGTATCATTAACATACCCTTGCACGATATATTTATCTAAAAAGTTATCCCCTTGCACAAAGTGGATTGAACTAATCGCACTGTGACGATCAAAGTTTACATCAACATAGTCTCCAGAATAATCTACATTATTGCTATTATTATTATTATTAGAAACATTATTTGTTCCTGAACTACCAGGTGATGTAACTGATGTAGTAAGTTTAGTAACAGTATCTGAATCTGGGTTAACAATATCATTGATTGATTGATCAGATGTATATTTCATTACTGTAAAAGGATAAAAATGCACTCCTTCAACAGCTTCATTAGGTCCATATATTTGTAAACCTGCTAGTTTTAATGGATTTTTTCCTAGTTCTCTGTTTGTTGCTCTAGAAACAAGTGAGATATATTGAGTTTTTGCATATCCATATGTTTCATAGTATTCTGCTTTTGCATCTTCAGCACTTTGTGCTTTAATATAAGAATTATCATAACCTTTACCAAAATTCTTTCAAGTAGATGTGGCAGAATCATAATATTTAACTTGGATTAGCGGGAAACCTTTGTTAATATCGTCTATATCTTGTTGGAAAGCAACAGCAGAAACTTCTGATAATTTATCTAATTTAAAGATAATTTGATCTAAATCTGCTGCATTTGTAGTTCCAAAAGTTTCTGTGGTAGAAAAATTGTCATCAGTTAATTTTTCTAAATTATTTTTAGTTTTATCAGTAGGTTCTTTCAACTTCGAAGTATCTACCCCACTAAGATGATCGGTTGAATTAATATAAAATTTATAATTTAGTTTTTGTAAATCATTTATATCTGTTTGTGGATTTACTAAGAATTCTAAAAGTCTAAATTCATCATTATTAGTAGTGTTGCTAACATTTTTAATTCTTACCCCAATTACATCATCGATTGGTTTAGTAAGCTTAATTACCTTACGAACTGATGATTGGATTTTGGTTACCGTGGCAACGGATGCATTTTCACCATTAATATCATATCACGAAGATTCTTTGATTGTTTTTTTTGTTAAATCAATTATATGTGTGTTTCGTTCTTGTGTTTTTTGTCTTTTCTCTGCAGTATATGTAGTAACATCCAAATCTGATGCATAATCTACATCATCTGCATAGAGTACTTGAATTTTAGCATTATCAAAGTGATCCTTGACATTACTATTTTTATATCCTGCATATCTTAATCAAAGTTCTCTGAATTGAATTGGTTTATCAAATAATGTTCCAAAGTATTTATTTTTGTTATCGGGTGGTACTGAACCTGTTTGATTTCCATAAATTAAAACTCTTTGGTTATTTTTTTGTAAAACTCATTTTACATCAGATTTAGAATCTTTGTTTTGTAAGTTTGTGATCACTTCTTGATTTCTCGGAACATCTCCAAGACTCTTGTGTAATTCATGATTTACAACTGGGATAAGTCATTGAATAAAGGGTTTAAGAACCTTGTTTCCAGCATTTACTTCAACTGCTACACCATCGTAGTTATACTGATGTGATTCAATAGCACTCTTATATAAATTTACTCCTAATGTGAATGCATTAAGTGCATCATCATATTTATTTGCTTTAATATCAACAGCTGCATCAATTAGATGATTTGCTGCTGTTGATAAATCTTTAAGCATATTTGCTCAAGGTTTAATTTCTGAAAAGAATGCTTTGGTTTTTGTTGCTGTTGAAATTTTTAATAAATCCACTGCATCAGTTAAATTAGTTAACTCATCTTGTAATGTATATACATCATATAAATTAAATGCTTTAGTATTATATGTTTGTTTAAACTTATTAGCATGACTTTCTAAAGCAACTGAATCGGTATTAGCAACAGTGTTTGTTGCTGAATAAGGATTATCAAATAATCTTAATGCAATGGTACGTAACGCTTGTGCGTCTTTGCTCTCTAAATCTGAATCATTTAAAAGATAATTAAATGATTGTACTCAGGCATCGTTAGATGATTGTCATACCTTTCATCCATAATTTGCTGTTTCAAATAATGCGATGCGAGAAGCAAGTTTGGCTTGCATTGGTTTTACAATAATTCCATCTAATCCTTTAGTTAAAGATTGATTATTTGTAATTGATGGTAGATATGTTGATAAACCACCTAAAACCATATTTCCTTGATCTTCATATTTTTGTGTTGTCGGTCAATTTAATAATAAACTAACTCCACGATTTGCTTTATTTACAAAGACACTTACATTTGATGCAACTTCTGCTGCATTAGATTTAGATAATTTTACAATCTCAATTTCTTTTGGTAATAAATTGTAATAATCTTGGTATTCAGCATTAGATACTAAAAATAAAGTTGATGCATCAAAATCTGAAAAAGCAGTAACGACTTTTTCTTTAATTCAAGATGTTAAATCTTTTAAGATTTTAGTATTTAAATTCGCATCATTGCTTGCATATAACGCAATACGTTTAACACCAGCTGTTGCAAGTTGTCAAATTTTACTTTCTAAACTTGCTAAATCGGAATTATATGTATCTGCTGTAAAGTCATCTTGGTTAAATGGATTGATTGTATATACAAATCTTACTTTAGTAGATTCTCCAGTTGTTGCTAATTCTTTGATATTAGCAAGCTCACCTGGTGTATATAATAATTTTCATTGACTACTATGTTTTAAGTCGTCACTAGCAGCATATAAATATGTATTTAATTTATATTTAGATGCTCATGCAAAATAATCAAGACGATCTTGTTGTGATCACTGTGATTCTTTGAAATCATCTAATGTTCCACGCATTTTTATATCTGCATAGTCTTTAATGGTAAATTTTTCAATTTCATAACCATTAAGTTGTTTAAAGACTTCTGCTAAGGTAGTTGCAGCATAAAAAGCAGCATTAGTATTTTTTGCTAAAACAGAAACATATCCATCTTTTAAAGTTGAAATTCAATATGCATCAGTTTGAAGTCATAAATTATCTCCATAAGGTAGATTATTTGATAAATCTGATAATTTATTATCAACTAAAACATCTGAATCTCCATGAATCCCTACTAAAATATTTGTTTTACCTTTAACAAACCTTCTAGAAACAGAATATTTTAATCCTTTATCTTTAAAAATTGTTTCATATTTTGCTCTAGTAACAGAATCAATTCCGTTTTCAAATACTAAATTGACTTCTCTAGTAACTAAAAAAGTTCGTTTTTGACTATTAGTTGTATCTGTTAAATATGAAATAGAATGCACATATGGAGTAATTTTATATGTGGTTGTCTGTCCTTGTTGGTCAGAAACACTTGATGTTGTTGAAGCAGTCTGACTTTGTCCTTGTGTAGGTGTTCCTGCTGAAGCAGCAGCAACACCAGCAAGTAGTCCTAAACTACCACTAGCACCAAGAAATAATTTTAATTTTCTTTTGATTTTCATTTCACCTCAATAAAGTAATAATTAGGTATAACTTTAAACTTTTATTAACATACAAATGTATGTTTTTATCTTTTTAAAGATATACAAAGAAATTATAAATGTTTTTTTTTTTTTTTGCTTACATTATGCTATTAATTCGTTACTACTTTTAAAATCATTGAAATATGTAAGTTAAATCTTTTATGCCTATAAATAATGTAAAAAAGTTTAATACTATTTATATTTTTACTTATTTAAGTTTTAAATATACACATTATTATTAAATTTTTTTGTATGTATATAAAATAAAAACCAATAAAAAACTAAAATTATTAAAATTTTGAACAAAAAATGTTTAACACTTTTATCAAAGTGTTAAACAACTATTTATAACCAAATTTACCCAATAAATTTAAATCATCATTTCACTTTTTAGCAACCTTTACTTTCAATGATAAGGTTGTGGGTAATCCAAATTGATGTGCGATTTTGATACGTGCCGATTTTCCTATTGCTTTAATTTTTTCGGCTTTTTTTCCTATTAACATTCCTTTTTGTGAATCTTTTTTAACATAAATAACTGCATCAATCATTATTTTTTGAGAATTAGATTCATCAAATTCCAAGATTTCAACAGCAATTGAATGTGGTAATTCTTCATATAATAAATTAATTGCTGATTCACGAATAATTTCCTTTGCGATAAATCGCATCGATTTATCTGTGATATATTCACTATCATATTGTGGTTGTCCATCATAAGTATATGTTTTAATTAAATCTATTAATGCATTAATAGATTTATCATTATTGATGTTTGTTGAAATAATATGTTCAAAATTATACGCAAGTAATTGCTGCATTTTTTGTTGTAAAAGTTCAGGTTTACCTTGAATTTTATCAATTTTAGAAATTACAGCAATTTTGTGTTTTACATTCTGTATTTTTTCTAAAATCATTTTATCACCATTACCGAGATTCTCATCAGCAGGACTTAAAAACAACAAAACATCAACATCTTTAGTTGCTTCATAAGCATTTTTATTTAAAGCTTGTCCTAACTTATTTTCAGGTCTATGGATTCCGGGTGTATCAGTAAAAATAATTTGGTAATTATCATCGTTATAAATACCTGTTATTTGATCTCGAGTAGTTTGAGCAGTATTTGTAACAATTGCAACATTGTAACCGATAATAGCATTTAATAAACTGCTTTTTCCAACATTGGGTCTACCAAGAATGCTTGCAAAACAAATTTTCATTATTTAATATTCTCCGAGTGAATGGGATATGGACAAAGTTCGATTAATTTATTAATACGAACTTTGCTAGCATCATTGCTATATTGATAAATCAATGCTTCATCAGGCATAAATTCTGTCATTACTTGCCTACATCCTGCGCACGGACTTACTTCTGATTTTCCTGAAGAAATAATATGTATTTCCTTGAATTTTCCAACTCTTCCACCATAAGCTACCGAACCAAACAAGGCACTTCTTTCGGCACATAAACCAGATGGAAATGCAGCATTTTCTACATTAACACCTTTGTATTGATTTCCATTTTCATCAATTGCAATTGCTGCTACTGCAAATTTTGAATATGGACAATATGAATATTTTAATAATTCTTTTAATTCTTCAACATTTATTTTCATTTTATCCCCTTGTAATATTTAATGGATTAAAAATTATATCTACAATACTATCCATTTGTTGTTTTTGACTTTCATTTAAATGATCATAACCTTGCAAATGTACCAATCCATGTGTAAATAAATAACAAAATTCACGTTTAAGTGAATGATTAAACTCTTTTGCTTGCATCTTCATTTTATGTCAACATATTACTAGCTCACCTAAAAAATAAATCGGTAGTTTGTCATATAAATTATTTTCTTGAAAACTAAATGAAAGAATATCGGTTACATAATCTTTATTACGATACTCTGAATTAAGTTGTTTAATTTTATTTTTTGAAACAAAGCTTACATCTAAAATAATTTGCTTATTTTTATCAATTTTAAAATAATTAGCAAAATTATTTAAAATATCATACATTTGATTGATAAAAATATCAGTATTTTTAGGTTGATTTGAAAGGTTAATTTGCAGGTTATATTTAAACATAGCATAATTATATAAAATTAGTTAAATAAATGTATAAATCAGTTATAAATATATTTATAAATTAATTCTTTTGATTCAATTAAACGAACTGGGATAAATTCAAGGTTTTTTTGTTTTAAAAACATTGATAAATCTGAATTTTTGATAATAATTTCTTCATTTTCATTTATTGCATCAATATTAATTTGATATTGATGCAATTTATCTTCAAAATTAAAGTCAATTTGATAGTTTTTTAATGCTAATTTATCATAAGCTATATTTTTTAAAATCAACTCATTATTATTTTGCTTAATTATCACCTGCTGATATTTATTAATCGACTGATACATAATCAAATAAATAAACATCGCAAGCAATGCTAATAATGAAAAAAGTAGTAAATATTCTAAAAAACTAATTTTGTACTTTTTCAAGATTAATTACTTGCGAATCAGCAAAAAGATATTTATTATTATGTGAAATTTCTACTACTTTTTTGTTTTTCAAAATATATCGAAGTGGTTTTTGTAACATCAAAAAAATCTCTTGTGAAATCGATTCAAACGCCTCATCAAGTAAAACCACATCGTAATCTAAAATAAAAATTCTTAACAACTTGATTATTTGCATTTGTCCACTTGATAAGGAATTGATATTTATATTTTCTATATCATCCAAATTTGCTTTTTTAAAAATAGGATATAACTTAAATCTATTAATGGTATCATTGAAACCAAAAGAATCAGATATCATTAAATATTCTGATATAGACATATCTAATTTTTGATTTTTATCCCCTACATAATAAATTTTTTCACGTATTTGGTTATTGTGTAAATTTATTTTTTGATCATTGATTAAGATTTCCCCATAATCAATTTGATATTTACCACTAATGATGTTGCATAATGTAGTTTTACCACTACCATTATCGCCTTTGATGATATGTTTTTGATCAATTATGAGCCTTGGAATATTAACAACTTTGTAATTAGGATTGCTATTATATGAAAAGGATACATATGATAGATGTATTTTATCAATCGAATTGATATTCTCTAAAAGATTTGAATTTGCAGGTTTACCAGTGCTAAAAATATTAAGCATAGTTTTGCTAATCTTATAATCCTTTGACATCTGAAGTGCTTGTGGAATAAATTTTAGTGGTTTAATAAACAAATTTGATGCTGTGATAAAAAATAACAGTTCATATACTTTCAAATTCTGCGATCATATTTGAAATGTTCCATAAATTAGGATGCAAAATGGATAAAAAACATCTAAAAACAATTCAAAATGATTAAAATTTTGCATCTGTAAATTAAAATTAGAATTTTCTTGTATATATGCTGCATAATCATTCAATAAATTCTTTTGATATAAATTTGCAAATGTATAATCAAAATTATCTTTTAAAATATTAATATAATTATTGATTTGTTTATCGGTTAGAATACTTTGAGCAACAATTTGATTTTTGTTTTTAAAATACCAAAACATATAAATGCTAGCAAAAACACTTGTAATTATTCCAAAAGCACCTACAATAAATAACAATTTTTTATTTATAGCAAAAATAATAATCAATGAGATGATAAAACTGATTATGTTTACAAAAACCTTAGACAAAAAAGTCTTTTTATGAATTAAGTAATTCATTAAAGAACTGATGCGATTTTTTATCTCTATTTCACCTAATTGATTAATAATTTTAATATTTTGATGACTTCAAGATTTCAATAAATTATTGAATTCTTTTGAATAACTAGTCAATACTTTATTTTCAAAGATTCTCGTGATCATTATTTGAATTAAACTAATAATTACAAATAAAATAATAAAAAATCCACTCATTAATCATAATTCCTTTTTAAGATGAAATGGAATTATATTTTCAAAAATATATTTTGTTGTTAATGGTGTAATAAGTGAAATAATTATTTGCAGCAAATACATAAAAATCAACTTTATGGAAATACTTAAACCACCGAAATAAGTATTTCTATACTTTTTTATTATTTGTTTTTGTGCTACTTTATCTTTGCTTATTTTGATCAATATTCCTTGATATAACTTTAAAAAAATATTTTTATCTTGTTTTATTCTTCCTTGTTTTGGATCATAGATTAACAATTTATTTCCTTGCACTTCTTCAATTAGCACCATATGTTGCATATTTTGATTTAAGATAATTGCAGCAAGTGGATATTCATCAACATCAAGTTTTTCAAAATCTTTTACACTACATTTAAAACTTTGTAACTGATATTGGTATTGTGATAAAGTTTTTTGAAAATGAAATAGACTAATACCTTTTTCATCATAACTAACATTTAACTTTAATTGGTTTATGTCGTATTGTTCGTTATAGTATTTATTTGCTAGATGTATAAATACATATAAAGAACAATCTCTTGGATCAATTTGTTTATACATAATTTTTATATTATTTTTCAAAAAAAAGTTACTAATAAGGAACAAAAAATGTGAATATTATGTAAATAATTTAAAAATATGACAAAAATTAGTATAATTACAAAATAAACTAAGGGGTAAAATGGAAGCAAAAACTAAAAGAAAGTTATTTTGATTTTCTGCTCTTGCAACAACTGTAACTGCTGGTGCTTTTGGTTTATCAATTGCAGTTTTAAATACAGGAGCAAGTGATAGAAAATATTATGAATATAAATATTCAACACTTGAATCTTATATAAATTCTGTTAAATTACCTGGTTTAGCAGATCAGCAAGTGAAAAATTTATTACAAAAAGCAGATGTTAATTATCATAATCCTAATCAATTTGATGATTTAGATTTTTTATATCAACAATTTCGTGAAATTTTAAAACAAGCATTGAAACCACGATTAGATAAATTTACTAATTATAATATTTCATTAATTGTCCAAACACAAAACACTAAACAATTAGTGGATGCTTGAAATAGCATTGATAATATTGAAGAATTTTATCAAATCTTGCCTAAAATCAAGGATGTTAATAAACAAAACCAATTAGAAACAGAATTTAGAACAAGCATCACTCCAGATAATACATCTGCTGTTTTATCAGAAGCACAAATGGAAATGCAAAAATAAAAATCGTCTTTTGACGATTTTATTTTGGTTTTGCTATTAAAAAATTTATATTCTTTCCTTTTTGACTTCATTTAATTTCATAACCTGTTTTAATATTTTGATTATTATATTCTGATTTATGTAAATCATCGGTTTGATAAATTATTTTTCAGTTATTTTGTATTAACGAATCAAGTGAAAATTCAAAAAGTTTGTCATTATCTGTTTTAAATCATAACTTTCCTCTTTGTCCTAGCAATTGCTTATATGCATCTAAAAATGTTTTATATGTTAGTCTTCTTTTAAAATGTGCATTTTTAGGTCATGGATCACTGAAAGTAAGTCAAATTTTATTACAAGTTCCTTTGAATATTTCATTTATTTTGTTCGCATCAGCAGTTATAATAAATAAGTTAGTCAAATTAAGTTCTTCAATTTTTTTGAGAATTTTAACTGCAACAGTTGCATATTTTTCAAGAGCATAATATTTGATATCAGGATTTTGCTTTGCAAGGGCTGTTATCATTTCACCCTTACCTGCACCTATTTCAATAACATCAGTGTGATTTAATTGTATCGGAAATTCTTTTAGATAATAAATAGATTCATTTAATTTACCTTGTGCATTTTTATCAAATCTTAACCTCATATACTCCTTATATTAATAATTTCATTCAAGAAAAAAAGAATTTTTCAAAGATGTTGTAATCTTTATTTAACTTTGGATTATCTGTTAAATCACTGCAATATTTATCATATTCATCAAAAATATCATTAACTTGCGCAACTGCATCTCCATAAATAATATCCATTGTTTCATACTGCGAATTCATACTACGACTATCTAAATTAGCACTACCTGCTCAAGCAATTTGTGAATCAATGATACCGATTTTAGAATGCATAAAATGGTCATTATATATTTTTACCTTTAACCCATGTTTAATAAGTTTTTTAAGTTGTCATAATCCAATTTGATGCACTATTTTCTTATCTGGTAAGCCTGGAAAGTATACAGTTATTTCTACCCCACTTTTTAAACATAATAAAAATTGTCGATACAGAGCATCGGATGCTGAAAAATATGGTGATGCAATTTTAATACTTTCTTTAGCGTTAGCAAATAACTTTAATCAAGTAAATTCGGAAACAGAATGTGGAAAACTTGGTGATTCAGCAACTAAAACAGAATGATTGCGATGGTCATCATCGCAAATTGATGACAAATATTGAGTAGGTTTTAGTTCTTCTTTAGCAAAAATATGTCAAAGTTTTAAAAAAAGCAAGATATAAACATTAACATATTCACCTGTTATTTTATAATTAACATCAATTCAGTGCCCATATTTTTTTGATAATGAAGCATATTCATCAGAAATATTATTTCCGCCAGAAAACACTATTTGTGAATCTATAATAATAAATTTTTGATGGTTGCGGTTAAAACTTGCAGCATTAATAAATGGATAATAAATTTTACCAATATAAATAATTTTAATACCTAACTTAATTAATTTCTTTATTTGTTTTTTTTGAGAATGATATGCACCAAAAAAATCAATTAATCATCTTATTTCGATACCTTGTGAGTGTTTTTGTTTAATAAGATCTAAAAACTCTTTTGAAATTTCGCTTTTTTTGATTATATATGAAATAATAAATACTGATTTTTGAGCATTTTTTATTGCTTCAAATAATGTTTTATAAAACCGATAACCTTCGTTATAAAAATGGTATTGGGAACTTTTGGTCTTGGTATCATTAATGCGAGCAACAGCCTTTAAATTTGCATCATAACATTCATGTGTGCTAGTTAATCCGAGCGATTCGTATGTATTAATTTTATATCTAGGATCATTTTTTAGTTTGATTTCACTTCTGTTTCGTGAAATTCAACCAAAACCAAAGAAAAGAGCATGTCCTACAACCGGGAATAAAATTAAGATATATAATCAACCTAATTTTGCTTCAAAATTGCGCCGTTGTAAACCAATAAAAAACACAAAAAAAGTATTAACAAAATAAGCTATTGTCAAAAATAAGTAAATATAGTTAGCATTGATCAAAAATAACAGACTTGCTATCCCTGCTAATAAAGCAAAAAGAAAAATAAATTGAGCTATAAAGATAAAAAATCTTTTACTAAAAATTCCTGTTTTCATAATTTAATGAAATACGCAATATCAACCAATATTGCGTATATTTTTATTCTGGTTTATAACCTTTTCCAGCACGGATTTTTCCGTTTTCTCCGTGTATATAGTATGTTCCGTTATGTTTTTTAGCTAAATCACGAGCATATGGAATCGCTTCTTTTTGAGTATCAAATGTAATAGTTGCGCGTTCTGAACCTTCACGCGATACTCTTCATTTACCTTTTTCTTTATCTAATGTGATATGTCAGGTAGGTTTTAAGTCTTTTTTCTCAACTAACTTGTCTGCCATTATTTATCTAACTCCTCTATTCTTGATTGGTGTCTACCACCTTCATAATTTGTTTTTAAATACTCATCAACCATTTTTTTAGCATTTTCTGGAGCAATTTGACGTCCTCCGAATGCTAAAACATTGGCATTATTGTGTAATTTTGCTAAATGAGTATCTTCTAACGAAGTAACTCTAGCAGCTCGAATGTGTTTATGACGATTTAGTGCATATGAAATTCCTAAACCTGTACCACATACCCCGATACCAAATGCAGAATCTTCTTTATCCATATATTCAGCTAATTTATGTCCTTGAGTCGCATATGAACTTGGAACTGCATCAGTGTTTGGTCCTAAATCAACTACTTTATAACCTAAAGATTCAACATAATTTTTAAGTTCTTCTTTAAGTTTATAACCGGCATGATCGCTTGCAAAAGCAACAATTTTTTTATCCATTTTATTCCTTTTTTGTGTATTTTTTTGTATTATACTAAATTCTTATAGTATTATAAAGAAAAAATGAAATTTTACATAAGAATTATAAAAATCTTAAATTGTTTTGTTTGCTTGATTTATAGCAAATTTTAAATAATATGGTAGAATTAATAAATATGAAGACTAATCATAAAGTAGCAATGTCTTGTAGTGAATGTCGTCGTAAAAATTACACAACTAATAAGAGTTTAGGTAAAACTGAACGCTTAACTGTTAAAAAACATTGTATCCATTGTCACAAACATACAATACATAAAGAAGAGGTTTAAATGTCACAAGAAAACGAACATATCGTTAAATCGAAGCGAAAAAAACGTTTTTGGATGCGCAAGCTAGTTAAAGAGGTTAGACGTGTTAGATGACCCGATGCAAAAACAAATTCAATTAACTTTGTAAAAATTTTAATTTTTACTGTAATATTCACTATTTTTGTAACAGCCTTATCATTTGGCTTTACACATTTATTCAAATTATGAAACATTTAGGAGGCTTATGAGTAATTTGAAATGATATATGATTTCTACCGTTAGAGGTAAAGAACAACAAGTTATCGAATCATTAAATAACCGAATAGTTGCTGAAGATTTATTACATGATTTTGATTTAACCGCAACACCACAAGGAGCATTTAAAATCTTTCAACGTCCAACACTAACTTCTAAAGAACATCAAAAGAAATTAGAAGGTAATGAATTTAAGGTTAAATATGTAAATTTATATCCAGGTTATATTTTTGCTCATATGCATATGTCTGATAAAGCTTGATTCTTGGTGCGTAACACTCAATATGTTACTGGATTGGTTGGTTCTTCTGGTAAGGGAGCAAAACCTACTCCAGTATCTAATCTTGAAATTACTAAAATGCATAAAAAAGAAAAAGAAGCACAACGACGTTTTGATTCAGGTGAATACAATTTCGGTTTAGAAGAACATAATTTTGTTGAAGTTATTGAAGGTCCATATACTGGTTATGTTGCAGAAGTAATAGCGATTGATCATAAAAATAAAGAAGTGACTTTGTTGATTGAAAGTTATGGTAAAAAATCTGAAGTAACAGTTGATTTAGATTCGGTTCGCTTAGCAGATAAATAATTGATCAAAAATAAAGGATGCAATTAGCATCCTTTATTTTTCTTACTTAAAATTAATATAATCTGATATTTTTTTAGCAGCAATTGCTCCATCTGAGGCAGCTGTGATAATTTGACGAATATCTTTAGTTCGGATGTCACCTGCAGCAAAAATTCCTTTAATTCTAGTTTGCATAAATTCATCGGTTTCTATAAACCCGTTTTTATCTAAAATATTGAGGTTTTTAGCAAAGGTTGTGGTAGGAACCATTCCAATGTAAGGGAAAAATGATCCAATTGAAATAGTTGTTTCATTTCCGTTTTTATCTACAATAACAGCAGATTCTAACGAATCATGTCCTTGTAATTCTTTAATTTGTGATTCACGATAAACAGTAACATTTGGCTTAGCAAGTAATTCATCAACTAATCTTTTTTCTGCTGTGAAATCTGCATCTTTGATTACAATATGTACATGTGAAGCAATATTGGTTAAATAAGTTCCTTCTTCAACTGCTGAATTACCTGCACCAAGCACCAATGATGGAAATCCTTTATAAAGTGGACCATCACAAATTGCACAATAACTAACTCCGCGGTTTAAAAATTCTTGAAAGTTTTTAATAAAGTTTGGTTCGCGGTTTTTCATTCCGGTTGCTATCAATACAGTGCGACCAAATACTGATTTCCCGTTTGTTAATTTAACTTCTTTTTCATAATCCGAATGGTTAATCAGTTCTTCAACTTCACCATATTGATATTTTGCACCAAATTTTTTAGCATGTTCTAAAAAATGTGTTGCAAGTTGTCACCCTTCAGTCATTTCGGTTCCAAGTCAATTTTCCACCTTATTTGTTACCACTAATTTTCCACCAGGTGCGCCTTTTTCAATAAAAATTGTTTTTAATTCTGCACGTGAAGCATATAATGCTGCATTTAAACCAGCAGGTCCTGCTCCAATAATAACTAAATCATAAATTTCTTTTTCCATAATAACTCCTTATTTAATTCAACTTATTTAAATCATATATAAGAATATGCTTTTTTAAACATATGGATTATTGATGTAGCATCAACATATTGAAAGTAAGCATTTTGATTTTGATATTGATAGAATTTAAACACTTTATGTCTGTATTCTACTTTATATTTAACTTTAGCTCACATTTGATAGTAAATAAATACTAATACACCGACAATAACAAATGCTATCGCAACATATTGATATAATCCATATGCTTCTTCACGCAGTGGTTCCATCGCCATACGTAGCAGTCCGTATCAAATTAAGTATAAACCAATGCTGCTTCCAGGTTTAAAGATACCAAAGAAGTTTATTACTCATACAATTAAAATATATCCAACTAAGTTTGCTAATCCTTCATATAAGAATAATGGATAACGATATGCTCCGTTTAATCCCATTGAATTAGTTAAAGCATCAGAGATATACATATTTTGTGCAAAGGTTTTACCAAAGATTAATGAACTTTGTCCGCTTCAATCGATTTTTCCATAAACTTCATGGTTTGCATAGTTACCCCAACGACCAATAAATTGACCTATTAAGATGGTAGGAATAATTATTGATGCAGCTTTTCGAATATCTAAGTGTTTGCGTTGTGTATAAACATAAAATAAATCTACTAAAATCGTTACTACAAGTCCACCTTGAATACTTAATCCACCCTCTCAGATTTTATACCAAGCCGAACCTTTAAATGGTTCATCTTGATAAATAAGTTGCTCGATTATATATCCAAGACGCGAACCTAAAATCCCAAGTGGGATGGTAATAATGATTAACACAAAGAGTTTATCCATATTTAACTTCTCTCGTTTTCAAAAATAAATGATTGTTAAAATGGATGCTAAATAACCGAGCATAATCATTAATGAATATACCTGCACGCTAAATGAACCAATACTAAATAAAGGTGCATCTGGTATCCCTTCGTGCTTTGCTGTTTCAGGTACTCATATCGGAATACTAGTCATCTAGTTCTAACCTCCTTTTTTCTATTTCTTTCAAGATATCAAGTCCATCGTGACGCGATAAATAGGCACTGACAGCAGCTTCAATTAATGAAGCAGCTGAACCCCCTTCTTTGATTGGAACTTGTATTTTCTTAATGCTACGACCTAAAATTGGGTATTTAAGAAAATCGACTCCAATGCGATCTAACTCATTTTGTTTTTCAGTACGAACCAATTCAACAACTAAATTGATAATCGATGATGGTGCTACAGCTCGAATTCCGTATGTATATTTTACATCAATTATACCAATTCCACGTACTTCTAACATATTTTGAGTTATTTTTGGTGATTTACCGATAAATAAATTTCCATTATCTTTGATTAAAACTGAATCATCACTAATTAAAACATGACCTTTTTGCACTAACTCTAAGGCTGCTTCAGATTTTCCTATCCCTGATACACCTGTTATCAAAACACCAGTACCACCTACTAAAACTAAACAACCATGTACTAATTTTTCATCTGCAAAATGGTTATTTAAATAAGACCCGATATTGGTTGCTATATAAGATGAAGACATCGGAGTCAAGCAAACTGGTACACCATATTTATCAGCCATTAATTGAATTCAACTTAAAGCAGGTTTAGAAATACGTCTTGAAAGCAGCACCAATGGTGGATTACCTAAAAACACATGTTCAATTGCTCGCAATGCTGCTACTCGCCCGATGCTTTGAAATCATATAGATTCGGTAGTTCCTCATGAAATTATATTTCCTGATAAATCACTATTTCCGATATGTTCGGTTAATTCCAGACCAACTTGTTTTATTGCAGGCCGATACACACATCCTCAATTAACTTTATTTAAATCATTATTTAAAAGTTTTAAATTAAATAAGTTCACAATATGTCTAACACTGATATTTTTACGATTCATATTAATTAATTATAAAGAAATTATAAAATTTTGGATAAAAATTCAGCTGTGTATCCAACATGTCATTTAGCAACTTCTTCAGGACTTCCAGATGCAACTATTCTACCACCTTTAACTCCGCCGTCAGGACCTAAATCAATTAAATAATCACAGTTTTTAATCACATCTAAATTATGCTCAATCACAATTACTGAATCACCTTTATCAACAATGCGATCTAAAATTTCAATTAATTTCTTAACATCATGAATGTGTAATCCAGTTGTTGGTTCATCTAAAACATATAATGTTTTACCTGTAGGTTTGCGTTGTAAATAGGTTGCTAATTTAACTCTTTGTGCTTCTCCACCTGATAAAGTTGTAGACATTTGCCCAAGTTTGATATAACCTAATCCAACATCTAATAAAAATTGAAGTTTTTCACTAATTTTTTTATGATTTTTGAAAAATTCAAAAGCTGCTTCCACACTCATTTCTAAAATATCATTAATATTTTTATCACGGTATTTGATTTCAAGTGTTTCACGGTTGTAGCGTTTGGCATCACATTGGTCACAAGGGATGTAAACATCTGGTAAAAAATGCATTTCTATTTTCAAATAACCATCACCAGAACATTTTTCGCAGCGACCCCCATTAGTATTGAAACTAAAAGTTCCTTTATTATAACCTCTAGCACGAGCTTCTGCAACATTAGCAAATACATCTCGGATGTCATCAAAAACACCTGTGTATGTAGCAGGATTAGATCTAGGAGTTCGTCCAATCGGGCTTTGTGAAATAGGTACAACTTTATCAATATTAATAAGTCCTTTAATGGTATCAAACTTAGCTTTTCGTTGCACACTTCCTTCGGTTAAACCTCGCATATGTTGAATTCCTGCAACTAAAATATCATTAACTAATGTACTTTTCCCGCTGCCTGATACACCTGTTATTCCTACTAGCATCCCAAGTGGGATTTTAACATCAATATTTTTTAGATTGTTCTCACGAGCACCTTTTATTTCAATAAAATTTTGATTACCAGGTCGACGCTTTTTAGGTATTTTGATTTGATATTCACCTGATAAATATTTACCAGTAATTGATTCAGGAGAATTAATAATATTTTCTAAATCACCAAAAGCTACTATTTTTCCACCATGTTCACCGGCTTGCGGGCCAATATCAACTATATAATCAGCAGCAAAGATGGTTTCTTCATCGTGTTCAACAACTATTAAAGTGTTACCTAAATCAACCATATTTTTCAATGTTTGAATTAGTTTTTGATTATCTTTTTGGTGCAATCCAATTGAAGGTTCATCTAAAACATATAAAACTCCTGATAAATTTGATCCGATTTGGGTAGCTAAACGAATCCGTTGCGCTTCACCTCCTGACAAACTTTCTGCGCTACGGTCAAGGGTTAAATATTCTAAACCTACATTCTTTAAAAATGATAATCGATCGATAATTTCTTTAAAAATTAGATTCGAAATTGAAAGTTGATGCTCACTAAGTTTTAATTGTACTTCTTCGATTTTTTCAAGCAATTTTTCAATTGACATTTTTATATAATCAAAAATATTCAACTTATCTATTTTTACTGATAATGCATGCTGATTTAAACGGGCTCCTTTACATAATGAACAAGCAAAGGTTCCCATATATTTTTTTAAATAATCACGACGATTTTCAGAAGTTGTATTGTAATAATGATTTTCAATTAAGGTTATAATTCCTGCAATTTTATCGCGACGGCGATATTTATTCCCTGATGATGAAATCAATACATAATCTATTTCATCATTTTGCGAACCGTATAAAATTCGCTTCATTTGCTCATCGTTCATCTCATCAATTGGTAAATTTTTAGGAATATGATAATATTCTAACATTGCATCATATTCTTGTCATTCAAGATTTTGAGTATTTACAGTATTAGCAAAATATTTAATTGCCCCTTGTTCGATTGTTCTTCATTGCTCAGAGATTAACACATCGATATCTGCTTTAAATTCTAAACCTAATCCCTTACAATTTTCACACATCCCATATGGAGCATTGAAGGAAAACATTCTTGGTTCTATTTTTGGAACTGAAAAATCCTTATAAATACATGCATATAACTTTGAATAAATATTTACTTGTTTAGTAGTTAAATTCTCTATTCTAACTATCCCACCTGATTTTTCAGTAGCAATATTAATTGCTTCTGAAATTTCATTATACTTTTGCTCACTTACTTCAATTGCTCTGGTAATAACTAAATCAATGTTATGTTTATTGTTCTTATTTAGTTTAATTTCATCTTCAAGTAAATACATATCTCCATCAATTTTTACCCGTGTGTAACCATCATTTTTAAGTTTTTCAAGTAGGTTTTGATGGCTTCCTTTTTCACCTTCAACCAATGGAGCATATATTGCAATTTTTTGATCTTGATTATTTAAAAAAATTTGATCAAGAATGTCTTTTGAAGTTTGTGAACTTATTTCAATGTTATGATTTGGACAAAAAACCCTACCAATCCTTGCAAAAAGTAATCTAAAGTAATCATACAACTCAGTTACAGTTCCAACAGTTGAACGTGGATTATTATGAACAGTTTTTTGTTCAATTGAAATAGCAGGACTAAGTCCTTCGATTTTATCCACATCAGGTTTTTTTGTTCCACCTAAAAACATTCTAGAATATGAACTTAGCGAATCAACATATCGTCTGCGACCTTCTTCATATATAGTATTAAAAGCAAGCGAACTTTTCCCGCTTCCACTTAGACCTGTAAAAACTATTAACTTGTTTTTCGGGATTGTTAAATTAATATTTTTTAAATTATTTTCGCGGGCACCTTTAATCACTAATACATCATCTTTCATATCACCTCTTTAAATATAAATGTTTATAGCTATATACCAGTAATAAACATTTTATGCTTTATTATTATTTGATTTAGGTATATAATCAATTAGGTTTGGATTATAGCGATATCCGCGGCCTTCTTTAGCTTGTTTTTTACCATTTAATAAGGTTGCATCAGCAGAAAATGAATTATTTAATTTAAATATACTTTGTCCAACTCCATAAAAATCTACAGGTGCATTTGAAGCTTCAAAATATGCTATTTTAGATGCATTAAATCCAGATGAAACAACAATTTTATAATTCTTAGCACCTACATCATCCAATGCCACACGCAATCTTTTTACTTGTTCAACATTAACACCATAAAAATCTGGATTATCAGGTTCATTATCAAACATATGATCCTTCATATTCTTAGATGTATCAATCCGAACACCTCAAACCTTATCACCTAATGCATTCCATACTGCTAACGAATCTTTAACAACATCATTATTGTAATCTACTAAAGCGATAATTTTATCGTTTGGAAAACTATTTTGAAATGCAAGTGTGGCTGCAACTACATCACCATCAAAATTTTGTATTAAAGCATGAGGCATACTTCCGAAAACACTTTCTTGATTGTTTTTTTGAGCAAATTTCTGCATCGGCGTTGATACAATGTGAATACCTGCAATACCAACTGCATATCCATCGATTGTTTGATTGATAAAATGATCAGCACGATCACCCATAAAAATTATTTCTTTGTTATTAGCAACTTTCTTAATATCATATGCATTGGTGGCAATCGAAGTATAGCGAGCCAAAATCCCGTCTATCATACCTTCTCAAATTCCAAAATCTTGATAATGTCCTGTAAGTTCTAATACAATCTCTAAATTATTGATTTTGCTACCATCAGGTAAATATTTAATTTTATATTTAGAAGTGTCAGTTTGTTCTTCAAGTAATCCTAAAACTTCTTGCATTCCTGCTAAAATACTATCATCTCGACGCTGAAAAAACTGTAGTGTAATAATATTTTTTGGATTATGCTGCTTTATAACTTCTTGGGTTTTATTAAAATAACTTGCAACATAATCGGTTGCTTTATCATCCTTTTTATTTTTCATTTTTTGCTTCCTGCATAACTGCTTTACGTTGCTCTATCGCTTCAATTCTTTCTTTAGTTTTAATAAAGTAAACTGGAGGTAAGGCTTTTTGTCCTGGTTGTAAGATTCTCAATACTTTTCTAAGGATAAAACCAACAGCAGGCGCCGAAAAGAAAGATAGAGAAATCATTATTAATATTAAAATAGATTTTAAATATAAATTATCTCCACTATAACCTAGTGGATGTCAGAAACTGATAACTGAATAAATTGCTATCCCGCGATCTAATTCGGTATTATATATCTTTGGAATAATATAATTTTCTTCATTAGTTTGTGCTACTATACTCGGTAAAAAGTCATGTTGACTAAGATTTTTAAATTTATAACCAAATGTATATATAAAAATAACAAAAATCAAATATGTAACTGGATAAATCGAAAAACTTCATATAACACGGGTACTTACACGAATTCTTTTTCTTTCTCAAAAAAGAGTAATTATACCAAAGAATGGAGCGATCGCATGTCATACTAAAGTTCGATAAAAATCGTTATCTGTATCATTTCCACCGATGCTAGAATCAACTATATAACCAAATCAAAAAGCTGATACAACTATGATAATATAAACTATTCCAGAAAAATAAAATTTTTGCATTTTACGGGATTTTTTAAAAAACGGAAAGATTAAAATCGTAATTGCCATTAAAACATTTGACATAAAAGTAAATCAATAAGTTGTTCCTCCTCACAATAATAGCACTGCATTAGGAAGCAAACTGCGATATACTTCACGTTGCATATTTGGATTTGAATCTGCTATTTCTTTGATTTTCCTAAGTAAATCTGGATTTTGATTATATACTTTTCAAGTTTCATAACTTTTATCTGCTCAGTTTCATAAAATAATTGAAATATATAAAAGAATAAGATTGACTCCTATAATAAAGGTTGCTCAATCTTTGGAATCGAAATGTTTATAAGTATAATAAAACTTTCTAAAACCTTTTTCCATATATTTCCTTTTATTTAACTGATGATACATAAGACAAACTTTTAATATTATTTTATGTAAAACTAATAAAATCCCTTTAAAATTAATTGAATATTTTTTGGTTTAATATCAATTAAAGATTTTATAGCACTTTTTAACTGGTTACTGATATTTTTAAATAATGTATTTAATGATTTTCGCGATGTTTCCTTTACTTTTATTTCTAGGTATATCATTAGATTTGTATGATTTTCTTCAAATACTAAATTAGGTTTACCAACAACTTTAATTTCTTTAAAATCTGACATTGTAAATTTTATAATATCTAAAAAAGCACCCTCTTTAACAACATAAATTTGATCTGAATTAAAGGGAACATTAATATAATTTGACATAATTACTCTTTTGATTTACCAGAATACTTACCTGTTTCAGTTGAAATAATAATAATATCACCTTCTTTAATAAACATCGGTGTTTCTAGTTCATAACCTGTTTCAACAATCACTTTTTTTTGTGGATTTGTAGTGGTATTACCTTTTACAGCATCTGGTGCTGATGTAACTTGTAAAGTTACATTAACAGGTAGCTCGATATCCAAAACTTCGTTTTCAAACATACGAATCTGAACTTCCCGTCCTTCTTTTAAAAAGTTCATTTCTCAAGTAACTTTATCAAGTGAAATTTCAATTTGCTCATATGTTTCTTTGTCCATTAAAATAATATTTTCACCATCTGAATAAAGATAATCCATTTTTCTTTTATCGATGTGAGCCGGTTTTAACTTGTCTCCACCTGTATAAGATTTTACGGTGGTTGAACCTGTTCTTAGATTTTTTACTTTTGTTTTAACATTTGCTTGTCCACGTCCTTGTTTAGAATGTTGAGCTTCTAAAACAACAAAAATTTCTCCATCATCTTGAAATGTTATTCCAGGCTTAAATTCATTTACATTTATCATATTTCCTCGTTTCTGACTTTTTTTATGTTTTATAAATTATAACTGAAAAAATTTAAATATGCATCCTTTTTATCTCATAACAAATAAAATCATATTTGTTATTTTAAAGAATTTATATATAGTCTTATCATACGAAAACATATTAACCATTTACTTCTATAAATAACATTACAAAAAAATTAAGAATTTATTATGATTTTTTTTGCTCTTATATAAAATATAAAAATATGAAAAGCAAAAATATTTTAATTCAAAAATTAGCTATTAAAAACATCTTAAGCAATTTTTGTGATTTAGAATATCCGTCTTTATCTTACAGTATCGAAGAATACTGTGAGAATCTTTTCGATACCGTCTCCCTGCTGCTTATTTAAACCAATAAGAAAGGAGATACAATGTATATTAATTCAGATAATAATCAATCAAAACAAATTGAAACAACTCGTGAAATTAGTTTGAAAAAAACTAAAAAAGCAAATATGCCAATTATCGAACTTAAAGAAGTTGTTAAAGAGTTCGGTGACAAAACTGTCTTACATAAGATAGATTTACAAATCAAGCGTGGTGAATTTGTTACTATGCTTGGTCCATCTGGTTCAGGAAAAACTACCATCTTAAGACTTATAGGTGGTTTTGAATGAGCAACTCGTGGTGAAATTTTATTTAACGGTTATGATATTAAAGACCTTTCTCCGCATAAACGTAATGTTTCAACCATTTTTCAAGATTATGCATTGTTTCCACATTTAAATGTGCAAGGAAACATTGCATATGGTTTGAAATTAAAACGTATTAAAAAAGAAGAAATCAATCAAAAACACATCGATTTACTTAAACATAAAATTGAAGAATGAACCAAAAAAGCCGATGCAAAAATGGATAAAATTGATACACAGCAAGATAAATATATCGAAGCTTTAAAAAAGATACCAGCAGATACATCGCAATATAATCGCATCCAAAATTGGTTGGATGATTTAGATTTTAAATATTCTTATTGAGAGAATTATGTTGCTCAAAAGAAGGAAGCATTTGAAAATAGATATTTCAAACGTAAGATGACTGCTAGTGAAATGGATGAAAAAATTGAAAAAATCATCGAATTAGTTGGTTTAAAAGGTAATGAAACTAAAGCAATTTCTAAGTTATCAGGTGGAATGAAGCAACGTGTTGCTCTCGCTCGTAGTTTAGTTATTGAACCTGAAATTTTGCTGCTTGATGAACCTTTATCTGCTCTGGATGCTAAAATCCGTAAAAAGATGCAGGAGTTACTAAGAAGTGTACAACAAGAATTAGGACTCACTTTCATCTTTGTAACCCATGACCAATCTGAAGCACTTGAACTTTCTGATCGCATTGCTGTAATGCGCGATGGAATAATCGAACAATATGATACACCTAAAAACATATATGACTACCCTGTAAATATATGAGTTGCTAGATTTGTTGGAGATTCAAATATTTTTGATGCTAAATTTTTACCTAACGGGAATGTAAAATTGTTAGGTAGAGAATTCAAAACTATCTATGATATCGAAGAATTCGGAAGTGAAAACACCCTCGATGCATTAATTAGACCTGAAGATATAGATATAACAAGTAATCCAACATCGATGAGCGGAAAAATACCAAGTTATGTAAAAGATATTTCCTACCGAGGAAGTTATTATTATTTAACAGTTGAAACAGAAGATGAAGATATTTTATATGTTGAAACAGCCAAAAAATTCGACATTGATGAAAAAGTATATTTAAGTTGAACAATTGATACCATTCATTTGATGAAAAAAGATCCAAAGTGAGATTATACAACTAATGTTTTCAAAAATTAAACAAACATTCACTTTTGACAAAAAAGCCTGGTTATTCTTACCTTACTTATTAATTGCAATTTTCTTAATTGTATTACCTGTATTAATGATTGTTATCAGTGCTTTTTCAGCAACCAATAATGAATCTTTTGATGCAGCAGTGTTGCTTAAAGATCTTAACACTTGAAACATTATTGGTCGTTCATTATGAATAGGAATTGTTTCTGCCTTCTTATGCTTAATCATCGGTTTTCCATATGCTTATTTTATTTCAACATCTAAATCAAAAATCTTTAAACTTTTTGCATTAAGTTTAATGATTAGTCCGATGGCAATTTTTACCATTGCTCGAATTTACTCAATTAAAGGTTTAGCATTAGCTATTTTTCATACAAATCCTAAAACACTCAATAGTGAACTTTTTATAATCTTTGGTCTTACCTATTTAAACCTACCTCTAATGGTTTTACCTTTATATACAGTATTTAAAGATATGCCAAAAAATATTATTGAAGCAAGTAATGATTTAGGATACAATAATATTCAAACAATGTTTAAAGTTATCGTTCCATATGGAACTAAAGCTATATTAAGTGGTTTAGCAATTATTTTCTTGGCTAGTGCAACAACCTTTGTAATTAGTGCAAAATTACTTCCAGATGGTTCACAACACCAACTTATCGGAGATTTAATCAACTCAAAACTAAATCCTGGTAATAAATATGATCTAAGTAGTGGTTCTGCACTTGTTATAGTGGTTTCCGCTATCTTCATTGGTGTATATTCTTTATTTATATTCATACCAAAACTCATTTTTAAATTTAAAAAAGGAGCACACTATGAATAAAGTTACTGAATTTTTAAGACGTAGTTATATTTATATTATTTTAGCAATTATTTATGTTCCTTTAATAACAGGTGTAGTATTTAGTTTTAATCAAAAAACACCAAAAGGTGAGTTTAATCCAACTTGAACTAAAGGTGTTTTTGAAAACTGAGTAACTTTATTTGATAACGGACGTGGGCTTGCTTTATTAAACACAATTTTATTAGCAATTATTGTTTCAACATTAGTTGTTATTATAAGTTTAATTACCGTTTATGCTCTTTATCGACAAAAAAATCGTTTAATGCGTTCTACTTTGACAGCAACATCAAATATCCCACTTATCAATCCTGATAACATCACTGCATTAGGTCTTGTGTTAGTGTTTTCATTGTTCTTTGGTATTGTTGCAGTTGATTCAGAAGGTTTTGGTAGATTGATAGTAGCACATACAATTATGGCATTACCTTATGGAATTTCTTTAATGCTACCACGTAGTGAAAAATTTAACAATAACCTCTTCGAAGCATCGCAGGATTTAGGTTACTCAAAAACTCGTGCATGATTTAAAACCTACCTTGTTTATATGATTCCATCAATTATTACAGTTATTTTAGTTTCAAGTGTTCTTAGTTTTGATGACTTTATCATAACCCGCACTGTATCAAATGCAAGTACTTTAGGTACAAAATTATATGAGGGTGCATTTGAACCATGAGGATTGGTTATCGGTTCAATCGTTTTATTTATTACTATTTTAGGAAACATTGGTTATGCAATTTACAAAACCAAGAAAAAGGGATAAATGAAACTAAATAAGAAACTTTTATTAGCATCAACTATCACAATAGGTGCAATTTCAGGTTTCTCAGCAGTTTTAGCATCAAAAGTCGAAAATCAATTTAAACCAAGTTTTTATAACTATAAATCATATATGTCTGATGCCAATATTGCTCAACTTGCACATACATTTGATTATAAAGAATTCGATGAAATTAATCAATTTAGTAATGCTTTAATTAATAACAAAGCAGTTGCTGGAATTGGTTCAGAATTTTTAGCAGTAGAGCTTGCTAAAAAACAACTTATCGGTAAGCTCAATTACTCGATTTTCTTCAACTTACCACAGTATTCTAATTACTTAGAATATCAACCATTAAAACATCAATTGGATGATCTTAAAAAACAACTCATCAAAAATCCAAATAACCAAAATTTAAAAGATACATACAATGATGTTTTAATTAAATATCAAGATGCACAAAAATCATACATTCAAATTAAAAATTATGTTCGCTTATCGATGCGTCCTGAGATATGAGAACATTTAAATCGTTACGATTTAAGCAAAAAAGGTGATAACAACAGCGATGAATCATTATGAGAATACTTTTATCCATATTATTCACAAGATATGGTAGTTGCATATAATATTCATAAAATTAATAAAGAAAAGCTAAATAAGAATGCCTTTGATGAAGATTCAGGAATTGACTTTAGCAAATATGCTGATAAATTTATCACACCTAACAAAAGCAGTATAAAAGACCCATATGCATTAATTAATATTTTAAAGACATTAAAAGTTAATGGTTATCAAGACTGAGAAATCACCGATGCAATTCGTGATAATATGCTGTATGGTTCTGCTTACTGACCACTACCTGATGGTGGTCGCACTTTAGACAAATTTACTGGTGCAGTAGTAAAAGATGATTCTTTGACTAATACACAACCATATAAAATTCTTATCGATTCATTTGCAGACTTAATTAAAGACGGGACTGGTTTTGATGTCCGCAATGCAAAACATATAAGTTTAAAAGGTGATGGATTAGAAATAGCAAATGATTTAATCAATAAAAAACGTCCCGATGTAACATCTGCAATTATGTATAACGGGGATGCAATTGATGCATATTATAGTGAAGATAACTTTCCAGATGTTCCTGATGGATCAATTCGTGCTGTTAAACCACACCAAAACATTCTTTTAGTTGATGGTATAGTTATTTCATCACATATTCCAAAAGAATTAAGTAATGAATATCAAAAAGCTATTTCTCAAGGTTATTATTCATATCTTAACGATATCGGTAGTAGGTATGATAAACTCGTTAACCAAAAAATGATATCTACTTTTAATGAAAACACATCTGATACAGAGATTGCTAAAGCACAAAATTTAGTGACTGAAGAATATGTAGCTAATGTATGAAAGGATTTAAAAACCCTAGAGTTAGGCAAAATTGATTCTTCAGATATAAAAACTAGTGATATTAATACATTTATAAATTCTTTATACAATGAAATTAACTTAGCATCAAAACAAAACGCTGAAAAATTCAATGAATTTTATAAACTAAGAGATGACTACGATCAAGGTAACGATGTAGATCAAGAGCAAAGAATCTCATATGTCCCACATCTTTTAGAAAATTATCTTAGTAAAAATTATTCAGAATTTATAAATAAATTTTCGCAATTAGCACAAAAATCACAAACTGATTTGTTTACTATTTCAAAAGAAGAATTTGTTGATAAAGTTTCAAAAACAAAAAATGATAAAATTCTTGCTACTTATGTTTATTCAGTTGTAAACAATGATCTTTCAGATGAAGATACATCTGAAACAATTAAAGGATTATTTGATGATGCTTTAAAAAAAACAAATGAAAAAAGTGATAATGAAAAACAAGAAATATGAACCGAATTTATAACAAGTTTTATTGCTAAAATGCTGGCATATGTTAATATATCAGATAAAGAATATTTGGCAAAACATCTTAATTTAGAAAATTTTGATTATGTTAATTATGATCCGGTGGCTATCACAGACTATGAGGTAGTGCTTAGAAATTATTTTAATGATAAATACGAAGGTCAGGACTTTAATTTAATAAATATTTATGAAATTAAAAACACTGATGGGATGATTCACGAAGCAATCCAACCTGTTGATGATAAAACCTTAAGTCAAATTACAACTTACTATTTTTCAAAAGTAAAATCTTAAAATCAGGGGAACCTGATTTTTTTTACTGAAAATAATTTCATACAAAAGAGTATAATTAAATTAGGAGGTTATTATGAAATTAAAGAAATTTTGAAAATATATTATTGGTTTATCTAGCATTTCAAGCCTTCCTTTAACAATGTCAGCAATTTTTGCAAATCAACCTAGAGACATTAAAAAATACAATCATTTATTTGATAAGTTATGAGATAAACTAGGAATCCACGAAAGAACTGATAAAAAGATTAAAATAGGTATCATCGATGGTGGATTAGTTGATTATCGAATTTTAAAATTTGATGGAAATACAACTTTAAATATTGATAAAGAAATAAATGAAGATAATTATAATATTCTAGGTTCAATTAATAATCCAAATGTTGTTAATAGTAACAGAGTTAAATATGACCCTAACCTTACTGATGATAAAATATTTGATTTTTCCAAGATGAATCACTCATTTTTAGATTATTGAAATAAAAATTATCATGCAACTGAAATTGCTTCAATCATTGGTAGCGATTCTGGATTACTAAAAAATGCTGAAATTTATTCAACAAGTTATAATAGAACATATAATGCAAGCAATTATGACATATTAAAAGAAAATTTAGAGTTCTTTAGGAAAAATAATGTTGAATATATTAATATGAGTTATTCAACCTCATATCGCAAACTACTAGATCTAAATAAAATGAATGAATATTATAAAAATAGTAATCTTTCATATATAAACAATATTATAGATATTTTAAATGTAGAAATTAACACAGATTATCCAGATGAAGCCGCATTAATCGATGAATATGCATATAAATATAATATGAAATTTTTCATTTCTGCTGATAACGAAAATCTTAAAACACCAAATCATATAATGGAGGTTAATAAATGGATAAATGAAAAACTTAATTCTAAACCTACTACCTATCAAAAAATAATATTAGAAAAGTTAAGAGATACAATTAACCAGAACCCCACCTTTTGAAAAAAAGCTTCTTCTATCCAAAGAACTAAAAACACTTTTATAATCGGTGCATATAATTTTAATAATGATCAAATTGAAGATTTTTCAAATGGTAAAATTAAAGGTTTTGAGGATTCTCCTTTAGGTATAGGTCCAGATAAATTTAGTAATCAATCACTTTTTTTAAATGATCAATGATGAAAAACAGACACATTAGTTGATGATCCAGATTATTGACGATGATCAGGAACAAGTTTTTCTACACCTGTTTTATTAGCTGCTTCTGCTTTACTATCGGCAATAAAAAAACCTAATTCAAGTTATCAAGTTCCAGAATTAAAAGCTATTTTAATAGCAAGTTTTGATTTAAAACAATATAATGATAAAATCAATATATTACCATTAAACCTTGGTGCAGGATATATAAATTGAGACAGAATGAAATTTTATGCAGACAATGTTAGAAAATACAGTATATATGATTTATATTACAGTAAGTCAAAACAATTGACATATAAAAATCTAATCTCTGGTGGTGAAAAACCACTTGCTGCTTATTCTACATATTCTGATTTATGAAGATTATCAAATTCTGAGAGAAGAAAACTAAGTGTATCTGAAATACATAATCACTCTAATATATTTAATGTAGGTATGGTAGGTGTTATTTATGCAAATTCATGATGGATTTACAGACAATACCACCTTTCAACATTAAAAGTTAATTATCCAAATCTGAACAATGATAATAGCGATGCAACAAATCGCAATATGTTTGTAGCGGGTAGAAATTATCATTCATGACCATATGAATTTACCTTAACTATTAAACTAAGAAATGACTTTGAAAACACAAACCTTACAAACAAAAATGTCTATTACATTTTAAATGATAAATATGCTATTTATGAAACTCGTTCAAAATTAACAGCAGAAAAATCATGACCAGAAACCTAATAAAATTATTGAGTCTATGTTTATCTGGTCCTTTATTAACAGTTTCGATAGCATGTAGTCATTATGAAAATAAAACTCCTTGGGAAGCAAAAAACGAATCAGAAAATAATGATCAAGTAAGAAAACTAAAAGAAAATTTGAAATCTCAAAATTTAATTCTTGATACTAAATATTCAAAATTAAACAATATTATCGATAAAGAGCACTCTTTTTTTGCTTTAGTAACACAAAACAATGAACAAACTCTAACTTTCAAAAAAATAAGTAGTTCTTATAATTTTCAATGAAACTATAATAATATCAAGAACATATTTTCAAATGATAAAAATAATTTATTTTATAAAAAAAATAATAATATGGTAATCGAGATGTTACCAATTAAAAATGAAAATAAAGTTCTTATAAATTTATTATTTGTAAGAGATATCGAAGGAGATTTTTTTCCAATTCGTGTTTACAATTTGATTACACAATACGGTGCAGAACCAATAGGATATCCAAGTTACTTTTATTATTATCCTGACAAAATTGAGAAACTGAATAACAGTTCTATCAATACTGTAAAAAATGAAAATAATCAAATTAATATATCTATAAAATTAAAAAATAATAATATTAGTCCAGTAACTGAAACAAATCAAATATATACAAAGTTTAAAGATAACATTAAACTTCCCTCATATAAATCGTATTTATTCTATAGTAAAAACTATGTTCCAGATAAAACTCTTGTTCCTAATAAAATTATTAAAATTCAACAAAGAGAATTTGATGATATATGATATGCAATATATTATAATCACTTTGAAGGACGCATTTGAACTCGAAATAATGTAGAATTTGTTTCAAATTATGATAAATATGCTAAATTAACATCAAATACGCAAACATCTGTATTAAAATTACTTGCTAAGTCATATATAATAAATTTAAAAAATACTAAATTATCTTATGATAAAGATGGTAAACCAAATAATATAAAAATTACTCTTTCGTAAAAATAACACAACTATTTTTGGTTGTGTTTTTTTTGTGTTTTATACCAACTTTAAAATAAAAAACTAAGTTTTCAGAAGTATGTTTTCTTTTTTATCTAGTATACAGACAAATAAATTAAGTTACCATATTTTTATAGCAAAGAAAAAATGATAAAATAAATATAAGTATTTTAATACTTATTTTTATAAATCACAATAAACTAGGATTCGCTTGGGTGTGCTTGAATAATTATAAGTGCTAGGTGTTAGAATAGTTTATTTAGACAAAACAAACTAAAGGAAAAAAATGACAAATCAAAGTAAAACTGAAATTAAACCTGAAATTAGGGTAGAAAAAACTAATAAAGAAACAAAGGAAGTTAAAGAAAACAAAGAAAAAAATCCTATTGTTTCAAGAACAAAACTTTTAGAAGCCGGAGCATATTTTGGACATAAATCACATTCATGAAATCCAAAAATGAAGGAATACCTTGTTCCAAATAAAATGAATAAAGGCGCTCACATTATTGATATCTTTAAAACACAAAAATATTTAGAATTTGCTTACTCACTTGTAAATTCATTAGCCGCTAAAAATGCACAATTTATTTTTGTAGGAACTAAAAAACAAGCTCGTGATTCTGTTAAAAATGCAGCTGAAAGAACAAATTCATTTTTTG
Organism: Mycoplasma sp. AC1221; assembly: GCF_054353815.1. Classification (NCBI taxonomy): domain Bacteria; kingdom Bacillati; phylum Mycoplasmatota; class Mollicutes; order Mycoplasmatales; family Mycoplasmataceae; genus Mycoplasma; species Mycoplasma sp. AC1221. The sequence goes on from NZ_JBTHHH010000001.1 coordinate 64,774, forward strand.
TTACTGAAAGATGACTTGGTGGAACATTAACAAACAATGAAACAATTATGTCTCGTGTTAAAAAGATGGAAGAATTAGAAGAAAAGGCAGCTAATAATTTTAAAGGTTATACCAAAAAAGAGGCTTTAAATTTCAAAAAAGAATTAGACAAGTTACATAAAAATCTAAATGGTATTCGTAATATGAGAAGATTACCAAATGTTATGATTGTAGCAGATCCATTGCAAGATGAAATCGCCGTCAAAGAAGCTCGTAGAAAAGGATTAAAAGTAATCGCTATTCTTGATTCGAATGCAAACCCTGATGCAGTAGATTTCGGTATTCCTGCCAATGATGATTCATCAAAATCAATTAATTTAATTATGACAATTTTAGCTGATGCAATTGCTAAAGCAAGAGGTGGGCAACAATTATTTGCATATCAAGATGATGAAAAAGTTATCTTACCAGAATTTCAATCAAAAAATACAGAAACAAATAATTAGGAGTAAATTATGTCAGTAAATAAAATAGAACTTATAAAAGAATTAAGACAAAGAACTAATTCAGCATTAATTGATGTTAAAAAAGCTCTTGAAGCAACTAATTATGATATCGAAGCAGCTGTTAAATGACTAAAGGAAAATGGAATTGTTAAAGCTGCAAAAAAAGCTGGCAGAATTGCTGCTGAAGGTGCTGTTACTGCAATTACCAACAAATATCGTTCATTATTAATAGAAATAAACAGTGAAACCGATTTTGTTGCAAAAAATGATAAATTCTTAGAACTTGTTCAACAAATCGCTCATGCTATTTTTGATGCCAATGTATGAACTAAGGAAAAAGCATTAGATGTTGTTCTACCAAATGGTTTAACAGTAGAAAAAGCATTAATCGAAGCTACATCAGTTATTGGAGAAAAAATTTCATTCCGTCGTATGTTTATGGTAAAAGCAAAAGAAGGTGAAATACTAGGAACATATGTCCATGCTAATAATCAAATTGCTGCTGTTGTTAAAATAAAAGGTACAGATATTTATGCTGCAAAAAATGTTGCAATGCATGTTTCAGCAATGAACCCTGAAGTTACATTAGTTTCTGATTTAAGTGAAAAACAATTATCAGAAATAAAAGAACGTTTTGAAAAACCAGTGGCTTTCGAATCAAAACCTGCTAAAATTCAAGAAAAAATCTTTCATGGTTGATTAACTAAACAACTTTCAGAATTTGTTTTAGAAAAACAGGCATTTGTAATGCAAGATTCTATTTCAGTAGGTAAATACTTAAACGATCATGGTAGCCAACTTGTATCAGCAATAAGATTTGAAGTAGGTGAAGGAATTGAAAAAACTCAATCAAACTTCGCTGCCGATGTTGCTGAAATGGTAAGGAAATAATTTATATTAAAAAAAGGAGATTATGAAAATTCAAAAATTAAAAAAATGAAAATTACTTTCTAGTACATCTTTATTAACTTTGTCCGTTGCTTTAGTTGTTGCATGTACACCAGAAAAAACAACACAACAACCACAACAATCAAAGGAAATTGTTTTAAAATCAAAACAAATAGACGAGATGTTAAAAAGAGTAAATTTATACAATCTTAACTCTGAAAAATATCTTGAGAATAAAAATAAATTCGATGAATTAACTAATTCAAAAACTACTACCATAGAGCAATTAAATGCTTTATATAATAAAATATTATCTGATTATAATACTGCTGCTTTATCAGTTATTCCAAATCTGTTTACTGAAAATTCTGATTTAAAAGTTGAAGTTGATTCACTTAAAAAAGAAAATACTAAAATTCAAGAAGAAAGTACTAAACAGCAAAAACAACATGAGGAGTTATTAAAAAAACAAAACGAACAAAATGCTCAGCATAACAAAGAAACTATCGAACAACTACAATCAGATAAAGAAAAATTAGAGAATGAAAACCAAGAAATTAAAAGTAGTTTTTTAAAGCGACATTATTCAGGCAAAAAAGCTTTGATTGAAATAAATGATTTTACTATCTTATTTTTAGAAAAAACTATAGAAGAAATTAGAGAAGCAAAAGACATAAGTGCAGCAAATAAAAGATCATTTATAAATCAAATCAATCGTTTAATTGAACCACTTAAAAATAATCGTGAAATATATCAGCAAACTGTAGAAAACCGTGCATCATTATGAAATATCGCTTCAATCATCGAATCTAGAATTTCATATTTTTCTCGAATTTCAACTGCATTACAAGATGCAAAAATTAAGTTACCAAAATTATTAGAATCCAATAAATCATTTATGAACGATTTATTTAGATGAAGATATAATAACATTGTTGCAATCGAACAACAAGTTAGTGCAACTGATAAATCAAAATTTGTATCTACAAACCAAACAGATGGGCAAAAAGTTAAGGATGAAAAAATCCAACAATCAAAAGTTTTTGCATTCACAACAGCAAGATTAGGTGGATTAAATCTGCAGACATTAATGTCAAATGATAAAAAACAAGATGCAAACCTTATTGCAGAAGCAAAACCATTTCAAGAACAATTAATTAATTATGCAACTTTTTTATCAGAAATTTGAACTCCTAATTATGCATCAAAAGCAACTTCTTCTGATGGTAATCCAATAATTGACAAGAGCAAATGATTTATCGACTTTGTCATAAGTGACTTTCCACTTTCAAATGCTTTATTAAAAACCGATGATATTTTAAGTCTTAAAAATCAAGCTCAAGAGCTTCATAAAAAATATGCTGATTATTTAAAAACACTTGGAGATGGTTTTAGAAGTATATACCACTATAAATTGAACAAACCTTTTTATTCCGCTCTAGGTAATTTAAAATATATTGATTATTTTAATGGAGAACAAACTAAATTAGGAATTTTAGGATATCTTACACAAGCAAATTCAGATTTTAGTAAATATAAACTAACTGCAGATAATCTTAAATCTGATTTAGAAAAATTCAAAAAAGAAAATACTGAATACATTAAAAAAATTGATGACAAAATTACCGAAATAACTGCTAAAAAATCGCAAAACGATGGTAATCAAAAATTTCATAATGAAAAAATCGATCAACTTTTAAAAGATTTTAATACTGAGTATACACCAATTAAATCTAAAACTGAAGATGATATGCTAAAAACCTTTGATAAGAATCTTAAACTTAGATTCTTATATGAAAAATTATTAGTTTTATCTAACTTATACTTATATTGAGAAGATTTAGGTTTAAATCCCGACTCACAGGTATTAAAAGATCAATTAGGATATCAAAAAGATACATCTGAAAATAATAAATATAACTACTATATTCCTGGTCAAGAAACTATTGCTTGAATTCGTCAATGAACTAATTTATATTCTGATCAATGAAATGATTTATCATTAGAATCAACAGTAGTCGATACCGATGCTTATAATACAACTACTAAATCTTTATTAGATATATCGCAAAACGATAATATTGCTTATATCAATAGCACAGATGCAAATTCATTTGTATCAACTTCACAATCTTTTGATGCAAAAACTTTTTACAAAGAATTTGATGCACTAGAGAAAAATTACTTTTTAGCATCAGAAAAAGTATTTAAAGCAATACAAAGTAAAGATGCCAACCTTGAACAACTTAAACAAGAACTAACAGATGCTCGTAATGCTTACTATACTAAATTAAATGATCCAAACATCAGTTTTAGATCGAATGCTTTTACTAAATTTGATACGTCTGTGTATGCTCCTGCAACACAAATCAAGGCTGCATTCACCCCATACACACTTGCAAATGCATTTGCAACTTTCAAAGCTTCATTAGTTGTTTTAGAACATTTAAATACACTTTGAAACACCACAGAAACAACAAAAGTAACTTCAAATAATCTTCAATCACAAGCAAGTGCTAATGAAAATCAAGGAGCAAAAGAACAGGTTAATACCGAATCTAATAACAAAACTACAAATAATCAACCTGTAGAAAACAAATCAACAAAAACAAATACAAACTCATAGAGTTTGTATTTTTATTGTCATTAAAATATACATAATTGTAAATTAGTTTTTTTTGCTTTATCGTAGCATAAAAAAAATCAAAAAATATTTAAAAAATAATTTTTGATATTCTGCTTTTTTGTTATAACTTATATATAAATTATATGGAGGTTAAAATGTCATATAAACGTAAGAATTTCATTCTCTTAGCAGCTATTTCTGGTAGCTTAATTTTATCTAGCAGCATTGCTTCAGTAGTTTATCAAACATCAGCTCAAATTCTAAGTGGAAGCAAAACTGATTTATCAAATCAAGATGCTAGATTAATTCCTGAAAACAAATTAAACACCAATCTAGCAAACTCATCAAATATAGATAATAACTTGCAAAAAATTAAAGAGCAACCTACTAATCCGGTTGTTATTAATATCGCTCCAAGTCAACAACAAAAAGAACAACCGAAAGAATCTATCATAAAACCTGAAAATCAACCAAAACAGCCAAAAGAGCCAATTATAATAAGTGCACCAGATATTAAACCACCACAAACACAACAAAAACCTATTGATTTACAAAAACCGATTGTTATTACTACACAACCTGTAAAACAAGAGCCGATAAAACAAAAACCACCTGTGCAAAAGGTAGAGAGCAAACCACAACCTTCTGCACCTGTTATAGTCGAGCAACCTAAACCTATACAACAACCAACAACACCAAAACCTACTCAACCTATTACAAATACACAGTATAACATTGACGGAATTGGAGATGGTTATACTGAAATAAATATTGCAAACACAACAGCAAGGGCTAAGGTAGATTTTAAGGTTATACCACATGAATATTCTAAACAAGATATAGAAGATGGAATTGCCAATCCGAAAGGATACCAAAATGTTACAACCGGAAAAATTATCTCTGTTGAAGTAACACCACAACTTATTGCAGCAGATGCTAAAGTTGCTATCGACGGAATTAATGCTAATGCAGGTAAAATTGCAGATGCTACCGATGATTCAGAATCTGAAAATGCTCCATATATACTATCTAAAGGTTTTTGAACTGGAATAAATGATCGTTTTGGTAGAATTGCCGAAGAAATTATTAGACATAAAAATGATCCAAGATATCTGCAATATATTAAACAAAACTATCGTGATATCTATTTAAAACGTAAATTTAATAACTTCATAGAAGAAAAAGTTTATGTCGCTTTCCATCTCGATCGCAGCAAATTTACTAATCTTTCACAAAGAGCAATCGATTTTCTAAAAAAAGGTTACACACTTGATCCTGATAATGTATTTATTAATGAAAATGGAGAACTAGATAGTTATGGACAAGAACTACCTCCTGGATTTAACCGTGTAACTGCAAGAGTTACCAGAGATAACAAATACAAAAGAGCTTTTGGTTATGATGACTGACAAGCTATCACACCAGGAAATTTAGAAGAAGGAAATTATCCAGGTTGAACTAAAACCGATGTAACTAATGGACCAATTTTTAGCAAATATGTTAATAACACACCTGGAATTAAAGTTTATGATTATACCCGTAATGACAAAAGCCCAACCTTACGCAACCAAGGGTATGCACTCTATATTGATATGAATGATCCAAATGCTTACCAAAAAACTGCTTCATTAATTAAAGAACTTGAAGAAAATAAAATACAAATTACTTCATATCGCTTTAATAACTTAGGTAAAGCAAATGCTGCACAAAAATATATTGACATCTTTAAATTACTTCCAAATCATATTCCACAACTACAATTATTCTTTGATGCTTCTGCAACTAATACATCTGCGTTAATTGCTTTAAAAGACAAAAACATTGATGAACTAGGTTTATATACCTATGGAAATCCTGTTTTAGATGCTTGAAGTTATAACCCTTGAGCATTAAACAAAGTTGCTTGAATTAATACTAATGATTATAATCCTAACCAAAACTATAAAAAGAATATCCCGATAGCAACACGAATCATCTTTGATACCATTGCTTTTGATGAATCAAATTATTTAAAAAATACTTCTGATCCATATAAAGAAATTAATTTAGGTTTAAGAATGGTATATTGAACTCGCAACAATGAACCATTCTTTCAAGGTAGTTACGGATCTGGATTAGATCCAGATACCAAAGAAAAAGATAACTCATATCCTCAAGGACTTGATTTTTCTAGGGTACCAGAAATTAAATCATTAAAAGGTTTAATATTTTCTGATAATCAAAAAGCATCAAATAATAAACCACGTAAAATCCGTCGTTTAAAGTTATATAATAATTCGCAAATTTTTACAATGACTGCAGACGATATTAATAATGCGGGATTTAATGAAAACTTTGTACTTAATTCCCCTCAACTAGATTCAAAAATTACCTTTAGCAACGGAGAAACTAATCAATTATATATCAGTGGTAACGGAACACTTACATCAACCGGTTTATCCGAATTAAGAACATTAACAAAAACCTTATACCAAGAATTTGCAAGTAAACCTATTTTAGTTGATAAAATTGCTACTAATTTAGCAGCACAATTACAACAAAACGGATACAATGTGCAAGTATATAGTGATCAAGATACATTAGAAATCACATAAAGGAAAATATGAAACACTTAAAATTAGATTTTTCAAAAGCCCCATCATTAGAAGAATTAAAATACTTACAACCTAAAATATCTCAAATCCATAACGATATAGTCAGCAAAAATGTAGTTGAAAAAGATTGGTTAGGTTGATATAATCTACCTGCTGATTATGATAAAGATGAATTTAAAGCAATGCAAGAGAAAGCCGATTTTTGATTTAAAACTGGAATCGAAGTTGTTGTTGTCATTGGAATTGGTGGTTCATATTTAGGGGCTAAAAGTGGTTATGATTTTATCTACGGACCTTATTCAAGCAAAAAACCTAAAATGGAACTTTTATTTGCTGGAAATGATATTTCAGCAGAAACATTAGTTGCAAAATTAAAATATGTTGATGATAAAAAATTTGCTATTAATGTAATTTCAAAATCCGGAACCACATTAGAACCATCAATTGCTTTTCGTGAATTTAGAAAATTGCTTGAAGGCAAAATCGGTGATCAAGCAAGCGATTATATAGTTGCAACAACCGATAAACAAAAAGGTGTTTTATTTGAATTAGCAACCTTAAAAGGTTACCAAAAGTTTGTTGTTCCCGATGATGTTGGTGGACGCTTTTCGGTATTAACAGCAGTTGGTTTATTTCCGTTTTTATGCGCCGGAATCGATGCAAAAGGAATTTTAGATGCAGCAAACCAAACTAATAAGGAACTTTCTGAATCAAAACTTGAATTAAATCCTGCTTATTGATATGCTGCTGCTCGTTATCATTTATATAATAACAATTATGCTATCGAAATGATGGTTTCATATGAACCAAAACTACAATACTTCTTAGAATGATGAAAACAACTGTTTGGTGAATCTGAGGGAAAGGATGGAAAAGGGTTATGACCTACCAGTTGCTTATTTTCTACCGACTTACACTCGCTAGGGCAAATGATTCAAGATGGTAATAAAATTCTTTTTGAAACTGTTTTAACCTTAGAAAATCCTTCTGCTAACATTGAATTTTCAAAAGAAGCAATTGATTATGACAAACTAAATTACCTAGCTTCAAATAATTTACACCAAGTTAATAACATTGCTTTTAATGCTACTGCAAATGCACATCATATCAGTGGTAAAATCCCTGTAATTCATATGTTATTTGACACATTTAATGAAGCAACCTTAGGAACCTTATTTATCTTCTTTGAACGAGCATTAGCAATGAGTGCATATTTATTAGGAGTTAATCCGTTCAATCAACCTGGTGTCGAAGTATATAAAAAGAATATGTTCAGTATGCTAGAAAAGAAATAATGAACAAAAAACGATTAGGACAATTCTTTACTATTTGTAATCCATTTGATAATATTATTTTCTTTAAGTGACTTAAAGAAAATAATTTATTATCCCATAATATCATATATTTAGAGCCTTTTGCGGGTTCTAATAATATACCTTTCTTGTTATCACAACTTAATTTAAATAACCCATGAAAATGTTTTGATATTCAACATTTTTATGATCAAAACAACAATCAAATTAATCATTTTGATAAATATCAAATTAACATCAATGATTCATTAAAAAACTATCCTAAAGGATATAAATTAGCTATTACTAATCCACCGTATTTAGCAAAAAATAGTGCAACACGTTCTAAGATAAATAATGATTTTGGTGGTTATGACGACTTATACAAATATGCTTTAGATATTATGCTTAAGTATACCGATTTTGTCGCTGCAATTATCCCTGAAACTTTTATCACATCAACTAATTTAAATCTTAAAACTCGCTTATATGCAGTAATTTCGTTGCAAATGAAAATGTTTAATGATACTGAATGTCCAGTTTGTCTTGCTTTGTTTAACAAAAATTCTACTCAGGATTTTTTGGTGTATAAAAATGATGTTTTTATCGGTTGATATAAAGAGTTAAAACAACTTCAAAAGCAACCACAAAATCAATATAAATTTGTTTTTAATGATAATAATGGACAAATATGATTAAATGGCATCGATAATACAAAAAATGATAGTATTAGATTTTCATTAGCAGATTCAAAATGCAAAAATGTCAATAATTCATCACGAAGTTATACAAGAATTAAATTGCCTAATGACTGAAATCTTGATGATAATCAATTAAAAGCCTATATCAATGCATTAAACGATTATTTAGTTAAATATCGCTGCGAAACTAAGGATGTGTTTTTATCTTCGTTTAAAGGTTTAAGAAAGGATTTTAAATATCGTCGTAGACTTAGCTGGACTGAGGCAAAACGAATAATGAGTGTTGTCTATGAATTAGGTGGTTATGATGATTAACTGAGATTTAGAATTAAGAAAAAGAAGAATGCATAATATCAAGGATGTTAAAAGTTTGCTGATACAAAATGATAAATCATTGCTAGAAAAAATTTATAAGGATGCAAATAGATATGATTTAGATGTTAATTTTATTAAAGATAAAATCATAAATGAAGATATTTTTGCTCTCATAAGATATGCAAAAGATCCAAATAAACAAAACATTCACGAAGATATTTTACTCGAATACTTGCACAATCAACTTCATAATGTTACCATCCTTAAATTACCCAAAACTGGTAAGGATGCTAAATTTATCAACAAGTTTGGTAACATCCTTGATTTATCCAATCGTGAATATAATGAAATCACAAACAAAAGTATCGACTTTGAATTCATCAAAGACGATATAATTTTTTATTGCACTTTCAAATATACCAATGAAAAAGGTGGTGCTCAAGATAATCAAAGAAACGATGTGATGTCATTTATCGAAAATGCTAATAAAAATCAAGATGACAAAGTGAAATTCTTAGTCATCTTGGATGGAAATTACTATGTTGATCAAATTAATAAGATTAAAGAATGTATTAATTCTGAAAAGACATTTGTCTTAAATTCATCACAAATCTATGATTTCTTTGAATTTAAGACTTATCAAAAAGTAAAATAAACTATTTGAAGATATCCTTAAATTGATCAGGGTATAAATATGCCATTTTCTTTACAACCTGCTCAAAAGTAGTTGGATTATAAGGTAATCCACGATTTTTTAAATATGCATATTTTTGTGTATCAAAAACTAAAAAATTATTTGATCCTCAGTTTCCGGCTTGCTTATCTAAACCAACTACATTACCATCGCTATCATAAACCCCACTACCTGATGAACCACTTCCTCAGTCAAAATCTGGAACCTCTCCTCATAGTGCAGGGCGTACAGCATCAATGGTACTTTTATCATTACCATAATATTTAATCGGGTTATTACCGATTAAATATTCACGATAGCGTAATCCGGGATAACTTTCTTGATTACCTAAGGTAACAACCTTAGGTAGAGTTGCTATATAGAAGTTTAAATTATTAAAGGAACTAAGATATAAAGATAAATCCGAAATGTTTAATGGTTTAAGGTTTTTGAAATTAAGAAAGTGCTTTATTGCATTTTTTTCATGCTGAGTTAACAATCTTTCTTTGTATTTATATGTATCCAAATCTTTACCATCAAAGGTTGTAAAAATTGGTTTGAAATCTACAATAGCAACAATTGCATCGAGGTTATTATTTGTGCTTCTGCTGATAATTTCTCCATCAGTATTTTTAAAATTTCCATATGAATTTTGAACTTGTCCGCTAAAATCTAAAAATAAATCAAAAGTTATTCCTTGTTCACTGCTTGGTATTTTAAAATCAAACATATCACCATCAGGTGTTAGTTTTGGATATGTAAATTTTTTATCATTTGTATCATCCGAAGCATTATTTGCTTGTTTATCAGTATAAATTGGTAAATATTTATTGTTTTGTTGATCTTGGGTTGGTCTGTTAATATTAGTCGAAGAAATCAATTTAGGATGTTGAACTACAATTCTTTCATATCCGTTATGATGTTGCGTTCAAGTTCCAATCCCTGAATGACGATTGGTGTTTCAAACATGAAAATTAACAAAGGCATAATAACGAAAATCATTAGGATTATCATTAACTTTGGAAAAGATATTTCAAGTTCCATCAGCATCAGCATTTAAACTAAACACTCTGGATCTACCCTCTTCGATTGGTTTAACTGAATCTTCTTTATATAAACGTTTTGAACGGTCATCCTTGGCAGGTGCATCATCTAAAATATTATTTCTCGCTTCTATATTTTGAACTGTTTGATTATGTGTTTTTAATTCATATGTATTTTTATAACCAATTGATGAACCCTGAATTGAGTTTTTATCAAGTTTCTTAGCTTGTTTAAATTTAATTTTTTCATCTGTATCAGTTTCATTTTGAATTCAATTTACAAAAAATTCATTTCTCGAAATAAATGCTGAGCGACTAGTTGAATGATTATGTGTAGCAAGGATGTTATTAAAATGGATATTATTATTTCTTGTATGTAGTTTTAATGTAAGTTGATTATTTGTTAATGATAAACTAAATTTAATATTGCTCTTAATTTTTGAATACAGACTTTGTTGAAATGCAGGTGTTTCAGAAACATAATCATACATAAAATCAACATCATCAATATATTGGTTTTCTTGCAAGGTTTTCAAAGAAACAGGAACTCTAACACGCGAATGAATATTATCAAATTCATTTGCATCCTTAAACTCTCTTGGATTTAAATCAAGTTCAAAAACAAATCAGAAAATTATGTTCTCTTTATCAAAATCACTTGGGATAATAATTGAATTTAAATCTTCAGAAATAGATGCAGTAGCATTATTTTCGCTTAATTTAAAAATTGAATCATTAAGATATTCTCGAGTTTTAAATCAATGAATTTTTTGAGCTATATTATTTTTTGTAATTGTGTAATTACGGTCTGGATGGTTTTCTTTTGAATTTTTATATCTGGTTTTTCAGTTAAAATAATCAAAATTATAATCTAAAACTGCATTGAAATTTTCAGGTGAAAAAGTAATGTTGCTTTGATGTGTTGTAGATAATAAATCATACTTTTTTACCTTACTTACAGATGAACCATCGTCAAGTTGGTTTTTAAGTTTATTTTCTGATGTTCAGTCAAAATTATATGAAAACTCAATGTTCTTATTAGAAACTTCTTTTCTTGGAATAAAATTTAGATAACTTTTATTATTTACTACATCAATATATTTAAGTTTATACTTAATTTGTTCTTGAAAGGCTGCGAGTGAAAATTTAGATAAATCTTTAAAAGGGATATAAATTTTCTTACTTGCTGGCACAGCATTTTCAACATCAAAGGCTTGATCTTTGTTTACAATAATAGTAGGACCAAATGGAAAATCTGTTTTCTTTTCTTCTTTATAAACTTTTTTCTCTACTTCAAAGTAGAAAACAAAAACTTTATCTGATAAAATTTTAACTTGTTCAGTTGTTCAATTAAATGAAGTTGTTGCAAAAATCTCTTTTGTGTTCTGATTTTTATAAATATCAAAGTTTTGCAACATTAAATTATCAAATGAATTATTTTTCTTAGAAAACTTATATTTTGACTGCAAATTAAAGGTTGCTACTTTATTATTATTAATAACAAGTTGGGTAATAATATAGTCATTTTGATAGTTACTTAGATTGTTTGCATTAAATGAAAGTTGATTACTATTAACACTTAAATCAATGTATTTTACTCAAGGATTATATTGGTCAAAACTTTTTACCAATGCTTTTGCAGATGTTATGCCTTCCGATGTGTTAGTAATATTTATAGTTATTGTATCATTTGTAACATTTATGCTAGAAACATCTACATTAGATGTTTGAGTATATTTGTTTTCAGTGTCATTTGAACTTGTTTTAGTAGTAGGAGCATCTAAATAATTAAAATATATAGGATAATAAGAATCATTTGTTTTTAATGTATCTTTATTCAATTCATGAAAATCATTAGATGTATTAATATTTAAATCATTACCTGAAATAAGATTAGCATTTTGCAAGGTAAAAATGTTACCATAGTTTTTGATATCATTATTTGAAACTGGTGCAGTATTTTCTTTTTGTGGTTTTTTTTCTGTGACAGTAAATGAATATGTGCCTGAGAAACTATTTTCAAATGTTTTTCAATTTCCATTTATATTTACTTGAAAGTTTTTAAATGTATATGTTCCATTCGAAAGATTGTTTATTGTAAAAGTATAATTTGTTGCATTATTTAATGTTATTTCACTGCTATAAATATCACTCCCATTTTTTGTTAATACTATTCTTGCAGATTTATTTTGATAAATATCTTTTATGTTATTTATAGTTACATCAACTTGGTTGTTAGCATTTGAATTTGGTTCTACCAATAGCGAACTATGATAAATATTAACATTAGTTACTTGATCTGGTAATGACAAGGTTTTAAAATTAAATTTGTTATTTGAATCGCTATAAATTAAATGATCTTGATTATCTTCATTATATGAAATAGATTTAATAAAATAACTTGTATTTTCACTTAAGTTATCTGCATTAATATTTAGTTTTAGCTGATTAGGACTTAGAATTTGGTAAGTAGCATTGTATCGGTAATCATTACTCAATATAAGTTTGAAAGTTAAATTCGGCTTAATAGTATTAAAATTTTTTGTTTGGATATTCAAAGATAAATTAGCAGAATTTGTAGTTATTTCAGATGACGAAAATTGTGCATTATTAAAGTCAAAATGATATTCAATTGGTTTTGATTCAGAATTGTTAGAGTTATCTGTTAAAGTTGTAAAAGAGATTTTTTGGGAATCCGAAGTGATTATATCGATGTTATTTAATAAAATTTGTGAAATATGATATGTAGAACTAGCAGCAAGATCACTAATTTGGTAAGAAGATGTGTTGTTATTTACAACAAAATCCTTATCAAATCCACTTTTGAATCGAATTTTAAGATTATATTCTTTGTTAGGTTCCAAATTTTGTAAATCTAACGATAAATTTACACTATGTGATTTTATATCAGTTGTTTTAATACTTCTTAAAATAGGATTCGCTTTAGTTTTGAAGCTAAATTTATTAGAATAGTTATTGGTATATATAACTTTACTACTACCATTAGAAAATAAAATGCTTTTGACAAAATAATTTGTATTAGCTTTCAAATTAGTTGCATTTACAGTTAATTTAATTTGATTTAAATCGATAACATTATAACTAGCATTATAGATTTGATCATTATTTAATATCACTTTAAATGTTGAATTTACATCTGAATTATTAAAATTTTCACTATTAAAAGTTATCGATGCATTAGCTGAATTTGTTGTTATTTCACTTGTTTTAAAAACTGCATTATCAAAATTAAATTTATACTCTTTTTGTTGTGGCTGGTTAGTTTGCATATCATCTAATGTTTTAAAAGATATTTTTTGATTATCTGATGTAATAACTTCTTGGTTATTAAGTAGAATTTGAGCAATTTGATATGTTGTATTGGTTTGAAGATTATCAATCAAGAATGTAGCATTTTGAGATGTTAACAAGAAATCTTTTTGCATTCCGTTGGTGAATTTAATTTTAAGATTATATTGTGTATTTGCTTGCAAATTGTTAAAAGCAACATTTAAATTTGCACTATTTTTTGTTATATCTGATATATTTACAGATTTTAAGGCAGGATTTATTGTATCAATAGATGTTGTTTGAAAAGCAAACTTATTAGCATCGCTATTTTTATAAATTTCTTTGCTTTGTTCTTGATTAACTAATAAAATAGATTTAACATAATAACTTGTGTTAGCACTCAAACCACTGGCATTAATGCTTAAACGAATCTTATTGCCATCTAAAACATAAGTTGCATCATAGTTTTTGTCATTATTTAAAACTACTTTAAATTGCACATTATTATTTCGAAAATTCTTTGCTATAAAATCCAAAACAACCGATGCAGAATTTGCATCAGTTTTTAAAACATTAAATGTTGCATCATTAAAATCAAACATACTTTGATCATCAGATTTTTTAGTTGTAAAAGTAATTTTTTGATTATTATTGTTAATAATATTTTGCGAATCAAGCAAAATTGAATTGATATGATATGTTGTATTAGCTGTTAAATTATCAATTGTAACTTTAATAGCTTTATTAGAATTAACACTAATATGCTTAGAAATTCCATTACTTAATTTTACTTCTAGATTATAAGTTTTATTTGGTAATAAATTATCGATTTGTATTGATATAAGTGCATTATTTGAACTTGTTGAAACAACTACAATATCTTTTAAATGTGGTTGTTTATCCGAATTATTTGCACACGCAATAGTTATAATTGGTGTTGCTAAAACAAGTGGGCTTATAGTTCATAATTTCTTTTTCATAACAGTCCTTATTCAGTTGTTTAATCCTTATTTATAATGTTGAAAATATCATTATAAAGTTCTCATTCAGGCTTTGTATCATTTTCTTTTGGTAGTTGGTAAGATATAACTTTATTTATAGTCTGATTAAATACAGATTTTGCTTGCAGTGCCTTTAGCATCACTTGAAGTTTTGCTCTTGTATATTTTGATTTCTTATTCGGATAATTTTTATCAAGCAGATACATAATATATTCTTTTAAAAAACTTGCTAAACAAATCAATAAATTATATGCATCATAGTGGTTTTTTTGATATATATACCAAAATTCATTTCGAATATCATCTTCAAATAAGTCAACATTTTTTAGAACTTGTTTTGCATCTGAATCAACCTTTTTAATCATCGATGCAGTAATATCTATTAAATTAGTTTTATAAACCAAATAACCATCGAGTTCCTTTGATTTCTCAATTGATTCTAAATCGAGATCCATTATTGGGTCTTCATCTAAAAAGCGTCCTAAATCATATCCTGATAAATTACCCAAAGTTCTCTCATCTTCAGCAGTATTTTCATAATCTTCTAAAAATTCATTCCTTAACATCTGATCTTCATGTTCAAGTTTTTTATTTCAAATTATAACCTGTTTAATATCATACGTTTTTGAATCAATTTGTAGTTTTTTGTCTCTTTGTTTTTCTTTACTTCCATCTTTAAAATGTTTATAATCACCTTGATCCATAATGTAATCAAAATCTGAACGATCACCATAAAATGCAGAAATTGATGTAATGAAATTTATATTGTTTTCAAGCATATAATGAATATTTTCTTCAGTTATCATTTCTTTTTCTATTGAAAATGTTGGATTTGAATTAGGAAACATTTTCAAATAAGCATCTAAAAAGTCGGTAAGATACTGGGATTCATCACCAAAAGTTACATTATAAGTTTGCACAAACACAGGAGCACCTAACTTATTAAAAGCTGCTACAACATTCTTTTGGGTTCGTCAAAAATCATTATAGGAGTATTTTGTTCCTGCTTTTTTAGAATTATCGAATTCTGCATATGTCATAGGTTTAACTGCAACATATAAAATTTTGCTATCTGTCATTTGCTCACTAATTCTTTGAACATTTTTATATAATATTTTATGATTCTTTCAAATATTATTAAGTGCTTTTATGTATATATTATCTTTGTAGTCTGATTTTTTATATATTTTATCAAGTTCAATTAATTTATCCGATGCTCCCCTTACATCTGTTAAAAACAAATTAAGTAATGTCATAGTCACAGTGTTTTTTAAATCATCTTTATCATATTTAAAATGATCAAACAAACCGATGTTATTAATTAGTTTTATTAATCATAATTCATTAGGATTTCTAGTTGGATAAGTTATTTTTGCTTCCGATAAAACTTTTTCAACATATGCTTTTAAATCTGTGTAATCTTCATTAACTATATTTTTTAAATCATAATCACTAATTGCAGATTCAATCAATGGTATATGTCATGGATATTTTTTACTTAATTTAGTATATAATCCTAAATCCACAACATTAGTCATTTTATCCATACCATCATAATTTTCTTGTTTTGCTATATAAACATGAAGATTTTTATCTGCGTCATTATCTAAATTTACAACTAATTTCATAGTAAAATTATATCACTATGAGATTAAAAAACTACATAGAAAACTATGCAGTTTTAGGTTTTTTGTATCATTTTATTAGTTTGCTTGCTTCAAAATATATAGTAAGCAATAATCCAAATAATATCGGTGCTAACGAATATGCAACATTATAATTAGCTATCTTAGAGATATCAGCCATTTTAAATGCTACTCTTATTCCAGGTACAAATGCTACAAAGATTACACAAATCAATGAAAATAGTGATGCTGCATAAACTAATTTATATTCTTTAATATTACATCTAAAGATAGATTTTACAGACATCAAATTAATTGAATTAATACTTGCACCAACTCCTAAGGCAATGAATGTTGCAGTAGATGTCAGTTTGATAAAATTATCGCCTTTGATGTTATTAGAAATGGCCACTAAAGCAGCTGTCAAATATGCTAATAGAGCACCAATTGAGATAATTACACTTTGAATAAGTAATTGTTTTCATAAACCATTTGCAAAAATACTCTGGTTCTTATTAATAGGTTTTTGCTGCATCACATCTAAATTGCTTGGTGTCATACCTAGTGCAATCGCTGGTAGTCCGTGAGTTAATAAGTTAATTCATAAAAGTTGTGAAGCCGATAGCACTATTACTTCAGCATCCGCTATGTGTTTTTTAAAGATAATTGATAAAACAAACAATCCGATAATCATTACAATAATTTCACTTAATGAAGAAACTAAAAGGTTTAAAATAACAGTTTTGATGCGATTATATGTTTCGCGACCACTTTTAATTCCTTTAACAATTGTAGTGAAGTTATCATCAGTCAAAATCACATCTGCTGCTTGTTTTGATACATCAGTCCCTGTAATCCCCATTGCAACACCAACATCGGATGCTTTTAAAGCAGGAGCATCATTTACTCCATCACCAGTCATTGCTACTACTTCATGATAACCTTGTCAAGCTTTCACTATTCTTAATTTATCAGTCGGTGACACACGAGCATAGACACTAATATTACGAACATTTTTATATAACTCATCATCAGTCATCGTTGCTAATTGAACTCCTGTGATAGCTTTATCACCATATTTATAAATTCCTAAATCAGTAGCTATTGCTGTAGCAGTAGTAAGATGGTCACCGGTAATCATAACAGGGTGGATACCAGCTTGTTTTGCTATTTCAATACTTTCTTTAACACCTGCCCGAGGTGGATCTTGCATTGCGATAAGTCCTAAAAAGACTAAATTATTTTCATCATCAAATGTAATTTTTTCAGCACTTGCATCCATTTTTTTATAACCAACTGCGATTACACGGTAAGATTTTTGTGCCCAACTTTCATTTAATTGGTATTGATATTCACTAGCATCCTTGCTCTTAGCAAAAATTACATCAGGGGCACCTTTAGTTATTAGAATTTTTTCTCCTTTCGGATTCTTTACCAAAACTGACATTGTTTTTCGATCTGAATCAAAAGGAAGTGAATCTAATTTTTGAAAAGCTTGATAAAACATCTGAGCAGAGTTTTGGTTATCTAGTCCAAACCTAAGTATTCCAGTTTCGGTTGGGTCCCCTACTTCAATGTATTCTCCATTTTCTCCTATTTGCACACTAGCATCACAACAAGCAACAAAAGCACCTAATGCCGAAGATTTTTCATATGGAACATCTGGATCAATTGCATCATATAAATGCATTACAGTCATTTTATTTTCAGTAAGTGTTCCGGTTTTATCTGAACAGATTACACTAGTAGCTCCTAAGGTCTCAACTGCAGGAAATGCTTTAATAATGACATGTTTTTTAGTCATTGTTGCTACACCAATAGCCAATAACACAGTTGTAAAAGTAATCAATCCTTCTGGAATAGCAGCAACAGCCAGTGAAATCCCTATTATTACAGCATTAGAATAAACTTCTGGGTTATTTCAAATGTTTGTGAAAACATTTGAAATAATAAATTGAATAACTGTTGTTATAACTAATAAAACAACACCTGATATTCCAAAAAGTTTACTTAATTTATTAAGTTTAATTTGTAAAGGAGTAAATTGCGGTTTTTGTTCTTGAATCAGTTTATTAATATTACCTATTTGAGTGTCTTTTCCAATTGCGACTACTTCTGCAACACAGTGTCCGTTAGTTAAATAAGTTCCCGCAAAAACGCGATTGGTATTTTCAATAATATTTTGATGTTGATTATCTTCTAATGCGTTTTTTTCAACAGGTAATGATTCACCAGTCAAGGCCGCTTCAACAACATTAACACAGTAAGCTTGCAATATTTTTGCATCGGCTCCGGCATAATCTCCTGCATCTAAAACAATAATATCACCTACAACCAATTCTTCAGCCGGTAAATGCATCAGTTGTCCATCACGATACACTTTAGAAATCAATTGATTGTTTTTTTCTAATGCTTTAACTGCTTGATCACTTTTTATTTCTTGATATGTACCTAAAATCGAATTTAAAACTATCACTATTAAAATAATTAAAGGTTCAATAAATCCAACAATAATATCCGTTTGACTTTTAGAATTTTTACTTACTGTTTCATATATTGCAACTGCAAATGAAAAAGCTGCAGCAATTAAAAGCAAAATAATCATAAAGTCTTTAAATTGTGATATAAAAACTTTAAAAATATTTAATTTTTTTTCACTAGTAATTTTATTAAATCCATTTTCTTGTTGTTTTTGTTTTGCTTGTTGTGATGTTAAACCACTATAAATAATATCTTGATTCAAAACTCTCCTTTCTTAGATATAAAAACACAAATTAATGTGTTTTTATTATTCTATTTTATCTTTTGTTTCTATATCAATGTCTTCTATATCTAAATTAATATTAGGATAAGAACTATTTATATTTAAATCATTAACTATTTTAATTTTATTTATCATTCTAAAGTTATGTATTATTATTCCACCTAATGCAAAAATACCTAATAATCCTAATGTGCTGACATAATTAAGGTATGGAATATTATGAGATGCAATGCTAAGTGCAAGCAAAGCATACATAAAAGGTCATAATTTCTTAATTTTCTGCATTTGAATACTTTTAAAATCATCGTGATAGAGGAAAACCAAGGTAACTATACCAATAATAAACATAATTGCAAAAATAACATAAGAAACAATTGCTACAGGGGATGAAGAATCAGCTAAAAAATTCAAAATTTTATATCCTGTTTCTGTTTCATTTAATTTTTCATCATCACTTATACTCTTTATTATTCCTACAAATAAAATAATTATATAAACAGTTGCAATTAATTGTTGTAAAATAAATAACCCAAAAAAACCTCAAGTCAAAAAATATATTCTTTTTTGTTTTTTATCCATAATTTGTTTATCCTTATATATAAAAATTATAACTATTTTTTATTTTATATTAAGGATATTATTAACTTTTTAACAACAACATAAACATAATAAATGCAGATGCGATAAAAACTACACCTAAAAATAATGGAATATTATACTTTGCTCGCTGCCAAGCAGGTAAATACATTCCGGTTGCTTCATAAGTAGTTTTTTTGTTTCTAGGGTTATCACGATTATATTCATCCATTTGTAACTGCTTATAATTACGAATTTTTGCTATGGAATATTTAGCATAAATTACAAAACAAATTAATGCTAAAACAACAAATAATACTCCCAAGGGAATTAAGGTGTTTTTAGGTATTTTTTCTGCTGCTCTACCTGGAACGTCTACATCAAAATACATAAACAAATCATTCAAATTAAATATCATATTTTTATTTTAGCAAAATTTATTTTTTGAATAAATTATTAGCTTTTTTGTACTCGTATAATTGCACCATCTCTTTAAGTTTCGCAACTGATGCACTATCATCATAAGGTTTATTATCTTTTTCATTAATTCACAAAATTACAAGGTAATAAACAAAGATTTTTTGTTGAATTAAATATTCTTCTCAATAATTTTCATAACGATCTAAGAAAATTTGTTCTTGTTCTGGATTTAAAAATGAACCACAAATAAAGTATGCTAAATCAAAATGCTTATCACCCATAGATGCATATTCTCAATCTACAAAATAAATTTTTCCTTGTTCATCTTTAACTATATTGCCAGATCATAAGTCATTATGCAATGGACGATTATTTTCGCTATGAGAAAGGATGTTATTGATGCGTTTATAATATTCATCGATAACAGGTACTTTCAAGCCTTTGTCTCTTATAATGCGACGGTATTCTTTAACACGTGCCGCATGATTAGTTTTTGGAAATTTTAAACCTGAATCATGTAATTTACGAAAGTTATCAGCAATTTGATGTAAATCAGATGTGCTAAAATCTACCTTTACATTTTTAATAAACTCCCATTTTGAATGATTTTGATCATTTTCAAGTAATTTTGGTACAAAATCAAACACTGAAAGGATGCTATAATCAAGTTTATGATTAAATTTATCAAACTTTTTATATTGCAAAAAATAATCACCATCGTGATATGATTCATTTGTATAACCGATATTAATTTTTTCCATTTTACTCCTTTATTTTAAAATATTATATATTTAAATAAAAATTCAAAGCATAAAATGTATAATATTAATTATGTCTATAAATAAAGAGAGTTTTTTAAAATCTAGATTAATCCCTGCATTAATAATGTTAATTGCATTAGTTGCTTTATTGGTGCTAACACGATATAGTTTTTATTGATCATATCCATTATATCAAAGCTCATTAGGTGGTTTTTGAGCAGTGCGAGCAATAGCATTGATTTTTGTTTTCATTTTTGCATATTGAATCTTTTTTGAAGTTTCCTTAGCCTTTTTACAGCATAAAATTTATGCTGCTATTCAAGCACTGTTGCTAAATTCATTAATGTTTTTAGGAACTAATTTTTTAAACTTAGTTATCACATCAAGTAATATAAGCAGTTTGGATGCTTTTGAATTAAGATTATGAACTGATTGACAAGCACACTTGATGTTATTGGTTAATGTTCTTATTTTTATTATCTTTAGAATTATCATTATCAAAAATCTTTATTTTACAGAATTATTTTTAAAGGCATTGTTGTTTTTACTAACTAGTTTAATATTAAGTTTTTTCATAAAAACATTTTTATTTTTAAACACTGTTTCATCTGGTTTAGAATATATCCTCTTATTTATTTTAATCGCTGTTAGTTCGGATATAGGTGGATATTTTGGTGGAAAATACCTAGGACATAATATGTTTAAAAATAAAATGGCACCATTAATTTCGCCTAAAAAGACTTGAGAAGGTGCTTTTGTAGGGTATGTTGCTGCACTAATAATTAGTTTTGTGTTTATTTATGCTTATTTTGGAGTTGCAAAGGGGTATGATATTAATACCGATGTTGCATCTGTTCTAAATTCATCTAAAAATACCACTGCTGCAATAGTTATTTTGCTTACATTAGCGCCAATTGCTGCAATTACAGGTGATTTATATTTTTCTTTTATAAAACGTAAATTAGCAATAAAAGATTTTTCGAGAATTTTAGCAGGTCACGGTGGAATTGTTGATCGAATCGATAGTATTTCACTAATCTTCTTTATTTGAACATTTTTAGCATTATTTAGGGGATAAAATGAGTTTTTACAAAGATCGCACCTTTGCAAACTTTGCTTCAGAAATTGGTTTAGGAAATATTGAAGCATTTTCTGAAGCATACATTGCTGCAATTTCAGAACTGCAAACACGAAATTCAAAAAGAATTATCGAAGTAGATTTAAAGCTACCATATGCACCAAAAATAACTGATTTAGTAAAACTTCTAAAAGCATTAAAAAGCGAACGAGGAAGCAAATACCGTGTTATTTATAGCATTAATGACTATGTTATCGATGCTCCGATGTTTCGTGATTATATTACCACTATTATTAAGTCAAAAACAAAAAGTAAAATGTTTGTAAATTTGGATAACATGCTAAATCAAACACCTAAAAATCTTTATGTAAATCACCAAAATCAAAAGTGATTTATTTTATACGATGATGCAAGTATTAAGTACGAGGTAGTTGAAGCAATTGAATTTTTAACTAAAAAAATGCACGAATTTGGTTTATTGAAATTTCAAATCGGATCTCAATTTTATGAAAAAGTTATTGAAGAAGAGATCCCTAATGTTGATTTAAATTTAGTATATCAAAAACTCAAAGAAGAACAAGTTAGAGTTGAAATCCCTGCACAAAATAGCAATAAACCGTTAATCAAAAGAAAATCAAAAGAGTATTATAAAACATCAATCAAGGATATTGATAATTTAGACCACAATAAAGAACAGCATTATATTAGTGTTGAAGGAATGATTTATAAAACCGATATATCTGATAATGCAAATTACAAAATTAATAAGTACTTTATAACAGATTTTTCAGATGCGTTGCAATGTATTCAATATCTAAACAATGATGCAGAACAAGTTGAAACCTTTAAAATAAATGATTTTGTCAAAATCAACGGGGTATTAATTTTCAAACAAGTTGGTGCTGAATACCGTCGAACATTAAGAATTTATTCAATTACAAAAATTAATAATCCTATTTCACTAAGAGTTGATGATAATGAAGAAAAAAGAATCGAATTAAATACAAAATCCAAGATGAATGCAATGGACAGTGTCTTTGATGCAGCTGATATAGTTAAAATTGCTAAACAAATGGGACATAAAGCAGTGGCTATTTTAGATTCAAATAGTGTGCAATCTTTCCCCAAATTTGTTGCTGAAGCAAAAAAAGCAGGAATAAAACCTATTTATGGAGCAAGTTTAGATTTAATAAATGAAAATAACCAAATAATATTAACAAAAGACTTTGATGCACATATCAAATTAGTTGAAAGTGAATATGTGATTTTCGATATTGAAACAACTTCACTTTCTCCCAAACTAGGTGAAATAATTGAATTTGGTGCTACTGTAGTTCAAAATGGTAAAAAAATAGGTAGTGAACAATTTTTTATCAAATGCAACAGTAAGCTCTCTGAATTTACTCAAAAACTTACCAATATAACTCAATCGATGCTGGATGATTATGGATTAGATTTGAAAGTAGGATTGCAAAAAATCTATAATTTATTAAATAACAAAATCGCTGTAGCACACAATGCTAATTTCGATATGCATTTTATCTTACAAAAATTTATCGATAATAATATGCAACTTCCTAATACAGTTTTTATCGATTCATTGATGATTTCTAGACTTTTATTTTCTGATAAAAACAAGCACTCATTAGGAGATTTTTGCAGTTATTTCAATGTTGAATACAACTCATCTGTAGCACACCGTGCTGACTATGATGCAGAAATACTTTCTCTTGCTTTTATTCAATCGCTTTTTAGTTTTCAACAACAACAAGTATTGACACTAGGTGATTTATATCATTATTTACCTAATCCTGAAGCATTTTATAAAAAAGTTCGTTCAAATTATCAATACAGCATCTTGGCTAAGAATCAGTTGGGATTAAAAGAACTTTTTCAGCTGGTTTCAATGACTCTAACACAAAGATTTTGAGGACAACCAAAACTTTTTTATAATGATTTACAGGGTAAAAAGAATATTCTAATAGGTTCTGGTGGACTAAAAGGTGAATTAATTAATGCACTAATATATTCATCAGATTTGAAAATAAATGAAGTTATAGATCGCTGTGACTATATCGAAATTCCGCATATTGATGCATTAAAACATTTATATATAAACACTGAATATACAAAAGAACAGATTGAAAATCTTTTGAAACAAGTTATCAAATTAGCACTTTCAAAAAACAAAATTGTTGTAGCGATCGGGGATTGTCGTTATGAAAATCCTAATGATCAAATTTTTTATAAGAGTCTTGTTTATGCAAAAGGCCTAGGTGGAAGTCGTCATTTTTTACTTAAAACCAAAAATAGCAAAGAAGAACGTAGCAAAGATGATGAAGATGATAATCAAAAAGACACAATAAAACGAATTGATTTTACTGTTATCCCCGATTTATATTATTTAAATACTAAGCAAATGCTTGAAGGTTTTAGTTATTTAAATTTTGAATTAGCTAAGCTAATTGTAATTGATAACAGCCATAAAATTTCACAGATGATTGATGATGACATCGTTGTTATTAAAGATAAATTGTATACACCTACAGTTGAAAACTCAAAAGAAAAACTTAAGAATTTAGTTTATCAGACTGCAAAAGATAAATATGGAGAAAATTTACCACAAATTATTTCAGAACGCATCAAAAGTGAATTAGATCCCATTTTAAAATATGACTTTGATGTGATCTACTGAATTTCACATCTTTTGGTTAAAAAATCACTTGATAACGGGTATTTAGTAGGAAGTCGTGGTAGTGTCGGTTCTTCTTTAGTTGCAACTTTAGCGGGTATTACCGAAGTAAATCCTCTTCCACCACATTATATTTGTGATAAATGCAAGCATTTTGAATTAGTTGAAAATCCACCTACCACATCCGGCTTTGATTTAGATGATAAAAATTGTCCTATATGTGCAACTATTATGGATAAAGATGGCAATTCAATTCCGTTTGAAACTTTTTTAGGTTTTAATGCCGATAAAGTTCCTGATATTGATTTAAACTTCTCAGGTGATTATCAAAAAAATATTCATGATGAAATCAAACATATCTTTGGTCAAGATAAAACTTTTCGTGCTGGGACAATCTCAACAATACAAGGACGTACAGGTTTCGGTTATATAAAAAATATGGCTGAAGAATTTAATATTCCATACTCAAACGATTTTATTGACTTTTTATCAACTAAATTAGAAGGTGTCAAGCGCACAACTGGACAGCATCCGGGTGGAATCATTATCATACCAAATCAATTTAGTGTTGAAGACTTCACCCCGATTAATTTCCCTGCTGATGATATTAAATTAGATTGAAAAACTACACATTTAGATTATCGTGCAATTCATGATAATGTTATAAAATTTGACATTTTAGGACATGTTGATCCTACAGCAATTAAAATGTTAGAGACTTTAACAGGTTTAAATGTCAAAACTGACATTCCTAAAAAAGATGCAAAAGTGATGTCGCTTTTTTATTCAACAAAAGCTATGAACATCAAACCGGATGACATCGGTAATGAAACAACTGGAGCATTAGGATTACCAGAATTTGGTACACAATTTGTTCGTAAAATGCTTGCTGAAGCACAACCTAAATCATTTGCTGATTTAATTTCGCTTTCTGGTCTTTCACACGGAACCGATGTATGAAAAGGTAATGCACAGGATTTAGTTAAAGAACACGGTATGTCATTGAACGAAGTTATCTCCTGTCGCGATGATATTATGAATTTTCTTATCTCGCTTGGTGTTGATCCACTTTATTCATTTAACATTATGGAGAAAGTACGTAAAGGGAAAGGATTAACACCTGAAGAAGAAAATGAATTACGAACACATAATGTACCTGAATGAGCAATAAAAAGTATGAAATTAATTAAATATATGTTTCCAAAAGCACATGCTACTGCTTATGTTTTAATGGCATGACGTGTTGCTTGGTTTAAATTATATAAACCGTTAGAGTATTATGCAACTTATTTTAGTACTCGTGTTGAAGAATTTGACTTAGATACCTTAGTAGAAGATATTGGGATGCATAAAATAAATGAAAAAATTCGTGAATTAAATGCATTGGTAAATCCTAAAGTGAATGACAAACAACTTCTAACTACCTTAGAAATAGCACGTGAATGCTATGCTCGTGGATTTAGCATCAGTAATATAAATTTAGAAATTTCAAAAGTTAAGGAATGAGTTATTGATTATGAAAATAACTGTCTAATACCTCCATTTACAACTATTAAGAGTTTAGGTATTGCTGCTGCCGAAAAACTTGTTGCTGCTCGTTCTGAAATGAAATTTAAATCACGTGAAGACTTTAAAACACGAAGTGGAATCAATCAAACTTTGTATAAAAGGTTATTAGAACTTAAAATACTAGATCACTTGCAGGAAAATGATCAAATGACTTTATTTTAATCTAACAAAACATGTATTTTGTTCATACAGGTTTTTGTAAAATGAATAATAAAATCTGTAGAATTTGCTAATATTTTTGTATACTTAAAATAACATGTAAAGAGGTTATTATGAAAAATAAAAAATATAAACGCTTCATTTCCAAATTATTTATTTCTTCTGCTATTTTACTTCCTACAATTGCATCAGCTTGTACATCAAATGATAATGGCAATTATGGTTCAAAAAAACCAAAAAATAATCCTAAAAATGATGAAAATAAAAACACTTTAAAAGTAAATAATATAACAGTTGATAATGTAACTGATAATTCTGCTGCTATTGAACTTTATTTTAGTGCGACATTGCATAAAAATGATCAATTAAAAATTGCTCTTATGGATTTGAAGACTTCTATAATAAGAAATATAGTGCAAAATGTGAATATAAACAGTAATCGTGTAAGAGTAAGTATCGATGGATTAAGTCCTAATACAACTTATAAAATAGATAATTTGTTGCAAAATAATAATAAGATTGGTTTTTTAAATACAGTTGATAATCGCTCTTTATCATTTACAACTTTAAATCAAGAATCAAATGGTAGCAAAGATGAAAATGGTAACAACCAACAAGGAAAAAATGGTGATGGAGATGATAAAAAAGGATCAGAAAATCCACAAAATCCACATTCTGGCAATATGCCTGATAAAGAACACGAAGAAAGCAAAGAACAAAATCCTGGTTCTGAAAATCAAAATCCAAATAATCACCAAAAAATTGATATTAATGCAACTGTTAGCAGTGTTAGCTACCAAAATCAATTCAATGTTTTGCTAAAACTTGATTCAGATCAAGATTTAGCAAATAAATTTGCACTAATTACAGTAAATCCAATAGACAGTAATAATCAAGTTATTAACCAAGATATTACATCAAATATTGTTACTATAAATGATAAAAATCTTTCATTTAGTTTTAATAATCTTGATTTTAATAGTAAATATCGCATTAAATCAATAGATTTCTTTGAACAAGGAAGCGAAAATCAACTTTCTAAGCTTGATAACATTTCAATTAATAATTATCCAGAATTTAATACACCTTCATTAAATATAAATGTAACTTTTAATGATAATCTAAGTCAAAATCAAGATAGTTATGTGTTAGGTTTTAATACAAATTCTGATTTTAATGGTTATATAGAGTTAAAAGTGGTAAAATCAAGCGATCAAAATCAAGAATATAGATCACTTAGATCGAGTTTGAAACATAAACAAATCAGTTTTTTAAACCTAGATCCGAACACAACATATATTATTAAAGGTGTAAGTCTTTATTCTGATGCAGGTAGTTCAAATCCATTAAATGTAAACATGACTTTCCAAAATAATAAAACTTTTACAACACCAAATCAAAAAATACAATCGAATGCTTTATTAGAACCTAAATATAGTGCAATTAAACAAAATAACATTCCTGTTGTTTATGATTTACAAAATACAGCAACTAGCAAAACAAGTGATCAATTAACTTTGGACAGTATTAAATCAAACAACACAAATCATAGTGATTATTTTACTCAAAAAGAAACAAGCGAAAACAAGCAAAATAATAGTACATTTGCTCAATTAAAAAGTTATATATATGATTCTACACATCAAAAATACAGATTAAATTTTTTAGTTCCTAACTCTTTTGCAAAAGCATACACACTAAAAATTCGTAAGAATAATGTCGAAGAAAGTATATCAGCAACCTCAATGAAATATGATCATTATCTATATGAAATACCATATGATCACTCTGCGACAATTGACTTAATTGGATTGATAGATGACAACAATCAAAGTATTAAAACATTCAATAGTAGTTTTGGAATCCATCCATATACATTTAATTTTGATACTACTGTTGATGCAAACATCAGAAGCATTTCAATACAACCTAAAACAGGTAATAACATCGATGTATTTGTTAAAGTTCGGAAGAAGACTTATCCAGATCGTTTAGCATATCTAAATAATACAAAATTAAAGGTATGACGCAATAATAACATCGTTGAAGTAACTGCTACTAGAAGAATTGATGATTATCATGCAACCATTTTAGCTGGTGATCAAATTGTATCATTTGTTTATAATACTAGCACCACCACACAAATACATGATTTACCATTAACTGAAATTAATTTTGATTCAAGTAAAAATACATATGATATTAATTCAATAACAGTTGATCAAAATGCTCAAAAAGTGAATGTTACATTAAATTCTAATGTTACAAATGCTAATAATCTAAGTTTTATAGTTAAAGGAATTGATCACAATATTCCATTTATTCGAACTATAACCCCAACAATTAATAATAATATTGCAAGTTTTGATATAAATCAACTTTCAAATGCAAATATTTCATATGTTATAACTAATATTTTATTAAATGATGGATTTATTGATTTAAGTGAAGATAAAAAATACCAATTTAATATAACAACAATTGAAAATAATAATTTAAGTGATTTTAATTATTATATGGATCAAAATACTAAAAAAGTTTATGCCTCTGCTTTCTTTAATTTTAATTCACATAACTTAAAATACCTAAAAAATATGTACTTTGATTTTATGTTTGAAAAAGAAACACAAAACTATGATAATCAATTAGTATTAGGATTTGAACCCACAAAGCACATAATGGTAAGATTTGATGATTTATGAAAATTTGAACTACCTAATTTTAATGAATATATTAAATATACACTAAAAAAAGTCCGGATCGTAAAACCTGTTACCTATAAACAATTAGCTACTATTGATGTTGCTGCAAACCTACAAAAAACACTGGCATATCATTTTAATTATGCAAGTGTTGATCAAAATAATTTCTCTGCAAACGGAATTGAACGCAGAACCACAAATGATTTTAGTCGCTATGATTTAAGAAAAAAATGACTAGCAAATGACGCAAACGATACTGTTGATTTTAGTTTATATAATCTATGATCTGTTTCAGAATATTTATCCGATTATACATTCATCAAGGATCGTGAATTTTTAAATCAAGCATATCCAAACCCGATTGTATATAAATTTAACAAAAATTCAGAAACCAAAAAAATTCAACTTTTTGGTCCAAGAGAACAAGTTAAAGCAAAATTATTTAACATTGATAATTCAAACAAAACCACTTCATTAACTAAGAAATTATCTAATTTTAAAAACCTTGATCAAATTCCTGAAAATGAATCATTAATGATGTTTGATTTTGAATTTGAATTACATGATCGCACAAATTATGACTTATACTATGCTTACACAATAAATTCAACAGTTCGTTTACCTTTTAATTTAACCAAACTCAAGCAAACTGGTAAATTAGAGAACTTAAACTTTTATTTTTATCAAATTTTTACTTCACAAGCTGTTCAAGAACACAACTATAATAAAATAAATGCAAAATTTAGTTTTAATTTATATTATGATAGTTCTAACAATACTATTACCTTAAAAGTAATTTCTAAGGATAAAGATTATAATTTTACCCAAGATATAGCCACACATAATATAGGTTTAGAAAAAAATGTTTTCATCGGGCCTGCTAGAATCGCTGTAATTCATACAAATGAAAATGTTAAAATCGAATACAACTCAGATAAAGTTGATGCATTATCAAACTTTAATCCAAAAATATCATACCTAAATGAAAATATAAATAAAAACTATGATTTTAGCTTTTCTCCAGGTATGTCAGTTGATGATATAAAAACTTGACAATCAAAACGTTTATTTAAAGAAGATAAATCAGATGCTGCTGACTTAATGCGACAACGTGCATTTAGAATCAGTGTAGGAACTTGAAACTTAATTGGTAAGGTTAAACCAGATGATGATAATGATTATCGCTTCTATGTAATGACTAACCACCATGTTGCTGTGCATGTTCCAGTTCCAAATACTCATACAAGTTTTTACATTCCAACTTTATTAGATCGTCCTGCTGCAGGAACATACCAAACTGGTCCTAGTGTACAAGATGGAAAATTGACTAAAATTTATGCGTTTGAAAATTATAAATATAATTATCAACTGATCAAAGATTACTATAATATCTGAAGTTTCATTGATAACGAAGGAAGATATCAAAAAGATAACAAAGCAGCAAATCAAGACTTAGTAATTGCAACAATTGATTTAAGATCTATTTTTGAGCAATATCAAGGAGTAGATTTATCAAAAATTCAAATGGATGCACAAACAAAAGAATCAATTAAATACATTTTAAACTGAAAAAACTTGGCACCTACAAAACTCAGTAATGAGGTTAAATACTTACAAGATTTCGATGCATTAAATTGATATGTTGCTTCCTTTCCTGGTGAAAGAACGATTGGTCCTGAAACGGTTAAATCAATCCGTTATCGAGAATACTTATTAATGTATATGCCATACTTTATGAATGATTTTGATTATGAAGAAACAAGATATAAATCAACCAAGATATCATTCAACCGTGAAGGGATTGATTTAGCCGGTGGTGCATCAGGTAGTGGTGTATACGATGAAAAAGGTAATGTAGTAGGTCTGATAACCGAAGGATGAAATTCATTTGATGGAGCTATTTCAGCGCACTTATTCGCTGGACAAGTACGCAATGTTTTCGGTTCAAAAGACAATAAAATTAATCAAGATTCATTTTATGAATATATCAAACACAATAGTTTCTTATATCCTAAAAAATATACAGATATTTATTGAGATGATGACATAACAATCAAAAATAATCAAAAGACTAACTAGGAAGGTATAATGCAAAAAACTCTAAAAGAACTTGAAAACAAAGTTGTTTTATCAAAATTAAAAGGTGCAATTCTTTGTAAATTATTTGATTTTAAAGGAATGACATATTTTTTACTGGCTTATGAACGTAATAAAACTAGAAGAAGTATTAGGGATTTTGAAAATGAATATGATATTTTCTTAAATAATTCACTAGATTTTATTCCTGTTTATATTAATGTATCCACATTATATAGAATTGATAAAAAACTCTTTCAAACATCGTTTGTTAAAAATAAAAAAATTATCTTAGATAAAAACACCATTGATGTTTTTGCACATGAACATTTATTAAGTTCGGTATTAGATTTTACAAAATATGACACCGAATATAGAGGTTTAATTGAAATAACATCAGAAAATAATTCAACAAACTTTAATATCCTTTATTTAGGTAATGAAATAAAATTTTACTTTTACATCATAACTAATATAACTGAAATGGAATCAGAATATAATGATGAAATCGCAGAGATATCCAAATCATCTGATGATCCAAAGAATAATGCAGCAAAAAAAGAATGAGAAGCAATCAATAGAAAGATTAATATAATCCATAAAGATATTTCATGAGAAATTAGTGATATTGAAGAACATAAAGAATTATCATACGAAATAACAAGAAGGTTTAAGAAGTTTGTAGAAGAAAATAACTTTGAACCCTATGCATATAGTCTTAATCAATTACATCTTATTTATGAAGGCTTATCTGATGGATTAAATGTAAAGGAATATTTAGACCCTAATTTAGAGCCTGCTGAGATGAGTTGAATTATGAAATCCTTGAGAACAAAAGATGAAATAGAAGAAAAACCTGATGAATCAATTTCTGATGGTGATAATATTTTTTTCTCATCAAGAATCATGAAACCATTAACCATAAAAAGTAAAATTAAAAAATAATTTAAATTTGTTTAAATACTATATATAGATAAAAAAGTCGTATTTATAAATATTTTATAAATATTACACAAAATAATGTTAATAAAATTTATTTTTGTGAAAATTAAAAAATGAAAAAAATAGCAATTTTTACCTTAATTATTGCTATTTTTTTAATCTTTTTAGTTTACTTGTATAATTTTGTGCTATTATTTTCATAACTTACTTTTTCATACAAAGTATATGCTTTACCAATAAAACATATAACTAAGGAAATTATGACAGCAAAACAGTTATTATCAACTTATTGAAACAAAAGTGCTTTTCTATTTGAGTTTTTCGCTTCTTTTACACTTGTATTTTTTATTTTGTTATGACTTTTAATAAAATATATGCATAAACCCAAAAACGAAAAGCTTTTTAATACCATCGGATTCACATTAGCTACTTTTTTAGCATTTATCATACCATGAGCTTTATCATACTTCACCGCAAATGTTCCTGCATTTCCACAGCTAAATCCATTAAGTGTGATTTTACAAACTAGATTGCAAGGATTTAGCATTTCTACAGGTGAGGCAGGGACATTAGATAAAGGTGTTTACTATTTAATAGGCGGGCAATTTTCAGGTGCTTTTGGTGGATTAATTGTTTTTGCTGGAATATTTTTCTTAGTAAAAAATTCATTATCTAAAAGTAAGGAATATAAAGAAATTTTTCAAACTTTACAAATTTGAGATTTATTAAAAGTAAGACATCCATATAATGAAAGTTGATGAAAATATATTATCAAAGAATTTATTTTTATTACAACTTTTGTTATTATCGTTCCAATGTTAGGTTATATCAACGACACAAATTATGGAACAAACCCTTACTTCAAACTTTTTATAACATTAATAGTTGTTTGAATCTTTTTATTTATTTCAAGTTTTTTTGGTTTCTTTGCCTTTGATATAGTTTTTAATGTGATTGCTTATTTATTAATAGTTATTGAAATTTTATATCATCTAAAAAGTATCAAATCAAATGATCAAAAAACAAAACAAATAAAACAATTAATGTTATTAGAGACTATAAAAATCACCACAACACTTTTATTTACTGTTATTATCCCACTCATTTACGGAATTGTTGCAGTTGAAATAGGCAAAAGTGTTCCAATGAAACTTAATTTCTAATCTATAAGAAAGGCTCTATGTTTAAAAAATTTAAAAAATTATTTTTGTCTTTATCCCCTATTGTAATTGCTCCAGTTGCAATCGCTTGTTCACACCAAGCGACCGTTAAAAAGGAAGTTGACCCAAAACAACAAAAAAGAGATGAAATTACAAAAGCACTTGCTTCTGATAAACTTACACCTGAACAAAAACAGGATTTCCAAAACAGAATCGGACAAGCAAACACCCTTGAAGATCTTAGTGCAATTTTTTCTGATATTAATGCAGCAATTCAAAAAGCAGCAAATACACAACCAAAAACCAATCCTGAACCAAAACCAGGTACACCACTAGACCCACAGCAAGTTGAACTTAAAGCACTTCGTGCCAAAGGGAATGCAGATAATAAAACAAAACTGACTAATGAAACATTATTTTTAAGAAGAATTAGTGATTATTTTAAATATAAAGATGTATCTTCACAAGTATTGCAATTTAAAGCTAATACTAATGCATCAAATATAACTTTTAAAAACCTAAGTAATAACAACTATATAACTGATTACCTTGATTTTAACGATGCTGCATTTACACAAATCTTGAAAGACAAAAAATTAGTAACTTATGAACAAGCTGCTAAGTTATCATATGAATATGACTATCACAACATTCGCCAAGATATCAATAATAATAATGACATCATAATTCCAATGAAAATTCTTATCCCTGTTGAAGCAACAGGAAAGAATTTAAATCTAAAGGCTGAAACTAAAGTTAATTTTGTTCTTAAAGGAATAAAATTATCAACAAGTGATGAAAAAAATTACAAAGATGTAAATGATTTATCTAAAAAGTTGCAAAATTTAACACAAGGTGATGCAATTAAAATATCTATTAAAGATAAATCTGATCCTGCTTTTGCTAAAATTCAAGCATTAATCGATGATAAATCAAATGCTATTTATAGTTTTGATGATTTAAATCGTAAACAACTTGCATCGATGTTTAATTTAACATATCCAGATTTTTCTAATTTACTTAGTCCATATAAAAATAAACAAATTATTAAAATTTTTATTGATGATGTTAATTTTACTCACTCACCGAAAATCGATCAGTTAACTGTTAAAATCAGAATTGCAAATGGTTATGATAATACACAAAAAGGATATGAAAAATTTCCTTTTGCAAATGTAGGATTTAACAAAATAATTAACCTTACATTTGATAAAGACAACACAGTATTACGTGATGAAAAAATTCGGGCAAACTTATTAGCAAAACCCGCAAACTGAAATATTTATAACCAAAACTTTGAAGAACAAGGATTTAAAGATAATGTTTCAGATATTACCATTTTACCAATAAACTATGATTTTAAATACCTTAAAGACTCATTTAAATCAACTGATTACCGCAATGGATATTTAACTTTTACTGCTATATATGATGGTAAAATCGTAAAACTACAAAAACATATTGGAGTAGGTAAATTTGCTGAAATATTTGATAGCACTTTATTGCAAGCAAATCCACATGCATATAACTTCCATGCTGGACATCTTACATATTCTGATTTATCAAGAGTTAATCAGTCAATTTATAACGATTATGGAAGCAACTTATTTTCAGGAGGTTATGATTCAACTCGTTCATTTTATTTAGATGATGTTAAAACCCCGATCGCTATCCATGTTGGTGAAGACTATTTAGCCAAAGAACACACCCCAGTTATCGCTCCATATGATGGTGAAGTTGTCGCAGTATATAATGCACACCTTTCATATGCACAAATCAAAACAGGACAAGGTGTAGGAACAGTTATGCTCACAAGAGTTAAATTAACAAAACTTAACCTTTCACCTAAAATTCTACAAGAATACTTCGGAACTTATGATACAAACGATGATCGTTGAGTATACATCGGATTTATCCACTTAGATGCTAACTTGACAATGAACAATAAAACCTTTAATTGATCACCTAAAACAATCACAATTGGAAAAGACAAGTCGGCTAGAGTATATGATATTTTAGATAATGTTTCTCCGGCACACCCACAACCTTTTAAAAAAGGGGATACACTTGCTTATTTAGGAACATCAGCAACTAACGGAGGTTGAATGCCACATTTGCATGTAACTACTTATGCAAATAATACATTATTGACAAACGACAACGACTTTCAAAAAGCATTAACATCCGCAAACCTTTATGGTGAACGTGTTGAAAAATATAACCCACAAGATCCTAAAGTTAATCCATTTACTGCTCGTGTTGATGGGATATATATTGCAAGAAACACTGACATAGAAGCGGGTAAAAAACCAATTTTTAAAGTTGATCCTATCACAGGGACACCAACAAAAGATACTGTTCCAAGCGAATTATTAAGATGAGTGTCAAATCCAATCCAAGGTTTTGAAATTCGTAGATCAGTTTTTGATCCAAACATCCTATTTAAAATCAGAGGACCACAAAGTTATAGATTTGATATCGAAGACTTCTTTAGAATTAGTGATAATAAATAATTTTATAAAATCTCCTTTTTCAAATGGAGATTTTAATAATAAACTTTTTTGCATAATTATCCAGTTTTATTATCAAATGATTAAAAATATGATGTAAAAAACTTTTATAATTTTAACATCAATAAAAATAATATAAAATAAATATATGAAACGCTTTTTTGATACGGTGAAAAATACAGTCAAAGGTAAAAATTGAAAAGAAATTAGTTTGTTTAAAAAATGAACCATTAAAAATATGGTGATGGTTGCTATTTTAATTGCAATTTCTGTTAGTTTTACCATCGTTGTGGCTCAAATTTTACCCGTTGTCAATTTACCTACATATAAATTTTCATTTATCGGATTACCTGTAAAAATAGCAGGTTTTATCTTTGGACCAGTTGTAGGGGTCTTTGTTGGAATCATAAGTGATTTGTTATCTTTATTATTTATTCCACCTGCTGGTTATAATCCAATGTATACAGTTGCTACTGCATTAAATGGTTTTGTTTCCGGACTACTTGGGATATATTTTAATCAAATTCTTAAAACTGCATTTAGCAAGGAGTTTAGACTACAAAGAATAGGACAAAAATTAAGTATTCTTGCGATGGAGTATTTACAATTTAAAGCAAATGGTGAAATAAAAAAAGCCGAAAAATCAGCAATGAAAATGATAAAATTGAACAATAAAAAGAAATATATTGATCAACTTGCTTCAGATAATTATCTAAAAAATATCTATTTAATCACTGCAATTGTCCTGCTTTTAGTAGTAATCGCTTCGGTTGCTTGGTTTATTTCAGCCGCTTCACCTGAGGCAATTGAAAAAGGTATAATTAAAAACCGTTGAGTTTTATTAGGATTAATGAGTACAGGAACATCATTAATGATTTTCTTTGTGTTATTTGGAAGATTTTTCTTTAAAACTGAAACATTTTTAACTTTGATTCCTATTGTAGTTTTTTGTGCATTTCTGGAGCTTGTAAATGTTCCTGTTTTAGCGTATGCAGACTTGATTTCATTAGGTAATGGGGAACAAAAAGATATTTTCTTTTGAATCACTCAACACATTCTTACAGGGCCTGTAAAAATATGATTTAATACCTTAGTTATTTATTATACATATGGGATTATTTCAAAATTAATTAATAAAAACAGTAATTTATCATATCGTTAGGAGAATATATGAGCAATGATGCAAAGTTTTTGTTCGTGCTTAAAAATTTATTTGAAGACTTTCAAAAAGGTTTTTTTACATCTAAAAAAAATAACAAACTCAGTATCAGCATTCCAAAACTTTTAATTAGCTCCTATACATCTCTTTTTTTTATTCCTGCTGTTAATACTAATTTAACATTTGAGACCCTATGAGATGTTATTAAAACAAACAAGTCAGTTGTTTTAGGTTTTCATGATCAAAATCAACAAAATTTTAATTTAATCACAAATAAAAAGAAAATATTAAACAAAATATCTTTTTTTGATGTATCAAAAATAAGTAATAACAAGGACTTAAGCATCCCATTCAACGAGATTTGAAAAGCCTGCATAGATTCTGAATATAAATATGATTGATATTTACAAAAAATCACAAACATCACTAATCAAAATACTTTTATTTTAAAAAATCTCTTCTTTAAAAGAATTACAGAATTTATCCCTTTAATTATTAACATTAACCAAGAATACAAGAGAGAGAAAGATACCTTAGATAAAAAAATTAGTGCTTTACAAAGTAGTAAATTGCTTTTAAATAAAGAATTAGAAGAAATAATTTATAAATATCGCTACAACCTGTATGAGTATCAAAATATGCTTTTTAAATACTTTGTGGACTTTTTGAAAGAACTAAAATCCGATATCGAAAGTGTTTTTTCAACCTTTGAAAATTCTAATTTTATCTTGCAAAAAGAAAAAATTAGTGAACTAAAAAAAAGATACGAATATTTACAAAAAATAAATAATACATCAATTACAAAAGTTTCAGGTGAAATTAAAAAACGAGATTTAAAAACTGAAATAAATTATTATTATAAGTTTTTAAAAACAACAAAAACCACTTCTAAAACGTTTATCAACCAGCAAATTTATAATTTAAATAAGGAAATATCACTTTTAAAATATAAATTTAAATATGCAAATATACAACACTCAGATTTTGTTGAATTATATAAAGATTACTGTGCAAAAAGAAAGTCATTATTTATTTGAAAAAAAAATAAGAAAAATCTATATTATTTAAATAATGAAGAATTAAAACTTCTTTATAACGATGTAACAAATAAAATAGATTTTTTTATTCATAATAGATATAAAACCAAAGAAAAAAATCATTCATTAATAAAAGAACAACTAAAAAATTATATTGAATATGAATTAGAAATCAATGTTGATCATTACACTTTACTTTCAAAACTGCATTATCAAAAGATTATTAATAAAATCAACGATGTCAAGTCAAAAATTCGTAAATTTGATAATACCAATTATAAACAAATTCACAATCACAAATTTTTAGTTGAAATGAAAAATCTAAATCAACAGTTACAGTTAGCATCGGCCGAATTAGATTGAAGTAATTATGTTGAAAACAAAATTTTTGATAACTTATTAACTCACAAAAATAACAAAATTAATCAGTTTTCAATAAATTTAAAAAATGTAATTAAGTCATTTAACACATCATTTAAAAAGGTTTCCTATTTATTTAATTCAATTACAGATAAAGATGAAAATTCAACTAATATTTTCGAAAACCTTAGCTCCTTTTATAATTCACTTATTAAAAAACCGTGGATGATTAATCTTTTAGAACATATTAGTGAGTATTGCAGTAACAAAAAACCTTTATCAAAAACATTGTTAAACGAAATTATTGCGATGTTAAAATTTGTTTCATTACTTGAAAATATATCAATTTCACAAAAGAACTTTTTAATCCCTTTTAAATACTTAAAAAACATTGATAAAATTAAAATTAAACTTATCAAATATTGAGTTGATGACAGTAAATTATTAATCATTAAAGATTTAAAAAATGATATTCCAAATGATCATAAAAATGAGTTCATTCGTGTTTTAAATGTCTTTTCACAAAAATATAAGATTCCATATATTTATACAACCGATGATTTTAATATCTTGAAAAACGAATTTGATGAAATTTTTCTTTTCAATGATCGCAAACTTGTTGAATCAGGTGATTATAGTCAAGTTATTTCAAAGCCCTTTACAAAATTTGCTAACGAACTTATTAATGAACACAAAATAATGGACGAGGAGCCTACTGATGCATTTTTTATCAATGAATATATAATAAACTTACATACAAATATTAATCATCAAGTCTATACTAATTTAAAAACATACAAACAACAAGGAAAAGGAGAGATAAATCAAAATTTTGATACCATAATTATTGATAAAACCCAAAATTCTGAGCAATATTCCTTAACTTCTGTTTTTAATGAAATAGAATTTGATTTATCAAGCAATAGCGAGAATAATGATAAAGAAAATGCTTTTTTAGATTACGATGAATGAAATAATCAGATATATATTATTTCAAGTAATGATTTAGATAATTTTTAAAATTTTGTATAATATTTGCAAGGGCAGAGGTACTTGCAAGTTTTTGTAGGTTGAGAAACACTCTTAAGAGCCGATCTAGGTAATGCTAGCGTGGTGAGTCTTTCTTAAAAATTTTTCTGTCCTATATTAAGATAGGAGAAAAATGAAATTCAAAAAATTATTTAGTTTAGGAATTCTTACATCAACTGCATCAATATCAGTTGCAGTTTCTTGTGGAACTTCTACTAAGGCAGATAAACAAGAAAACCAAAGTGTAAAATTAAGTTTAGGAACCCCTGAACAATATGCACTTGGAAATTTAACACTTGACCAATACAAAAGTAAATTAGAAAATTCATTAAACGATGAACTCAAAGTCTTAAAATCAAATGTTAAAGTTGAAGTAATCTTCCGAGGCCAAGAAGATTACAAAGCTACTTTCGATGATTTAACCAAAGGTACATCAGATTTTGCTTTTATTTCAGCTGGTTATCTACAATCAAATAAAGCAAAAGTTGGAGAACTTGGTTTTAAACTAGGTATCCAAACACTTACTCGTCAATTTAATGGTGATATTACATATGATTTCACTACCAAAGCACACGGACATTATACCGATGGACTTGAAGATGATGATTTAAGAAAAATTGCAAAAAATGAAGATACACTTTTTCATGCTAAACCAAGATCTCAATGAGATGACAAAAATAATGGTTACAATTGAGATGGACAAATTTATCAATCATTATATAATGCTAAAACAGATTTAGTCCCTTACCAAAGAGGTTCAATAGTATTGATAGGAACTGATGATATTCGTTCTAAAATCAAGCAAGCTTGAAATAGCAAAAACTGAAATGAATTTATCAAATATGGTATTGTCACCGGTAAAAACACATCTGGTGGTAAATACTTATTACAACAAGCACTACTTAAAAAACACTTTGGAGCAAGTTTTAAACCACTAGCAACAGTTGCATCCGAAACACCAGACAACATCTTAATTGGGGGTAAAATCAAAGAAATGAACAACCCTAACGAAGCAAAAAAACACATCTTTTTTGATGATGAAACATCGTGAGCATGAACCAAATATAAACCACATGATGCATATGAAATTAATCAAAGCACTAGACCGAATGAAAAACTTGAAGAATTTATTGTCACAGAGGTTTTACCATATAATGTAGGAGTTTTTGGACCTAATGTAAGTTCAGATGCAATTAATCAAGTTACAGCTGCATTTGTAAACTTATACAAAAATGATAAAGATATTTTTGGTCCAACCGTTGGATTCAATGGATATCGTAAAATTGATAATCCTGATGTTGAGTTTTGACCAATTGTTGATAACATCTTAGGTTAAAATGATTCGTTTTAAAAATGTTGATTTAAAATATACCGATAAAATTATCTTAAAAAATGTCAATTTAGACATCACGACCAATTGCATTGTTGGTTTAATCGGAAAAAGCGGAACTGGTAAGAGTACAATTTTAAAATCCTTTTTCGATTTTGAATTAATTACTTCAGGTTATTATTTATACAATGGCGCTAAAATACTTAAAAACAAGTTAAAAAAGTATAAAAACGACATAATCTATATTGCTCCTGATGATAATTTAATAACTTCTTTAGATTTTTATAAAAATTTACAACATTTTTACAAAAAATACAAAAATCCTTTATTTAAATGACTTAGAATTTTCACCAAGCAGCAAAAAGAAGAAATTTTTCAACTTTGCAATCATTTTGGAATGTCAGAATTTATTTTTAAACCAATAGAACAGCTTTCTGCTGGGCAAAAACAACGTTTTGCTATCATCTTAAATCTCCTTAACGACACTAAAATCCTCCTATGTGATGAGTTAACTAGTAATTTAGACATCACTAATGCCAAACTAGTTTTTGACTACCTGCAAAGTATTAAAAAAAATAAATATATTATTATTGCACTGCATAACCTTTCTGATGCAGTTAAATATATTGACAAGATCATTGCAATTAAAGATCAAGAAATTCAAAAAATATATTATAAAGGTGAATATGATCCTGATGAACTAAGGAAATATTTTGACTAAAAAGAAATTTTTAGTTAAAGTTTGACAAAAAACTTTAACTAAATGAACACTATTAATAACCTCCTTAATTATTTTATTTATATTTATATATCAACTTAACATCAAACCATCAAAAATTGGTTTAAAGCTTTTTTGGGTTAATTTAAAAAATCTCTTTGAATTCCGTTCTAATTCACCTGATTTTATTAATGAAAATTTATGAATTTTAAATCTTAAATATATGTGAATTACCATTAAATCTGTTTTTAGTGGAACCTTTGTCGGACTTTTGCTTGCTTTTATAACTGCTTATTTTAGTTCATTAAATTTATGAAGAAAAAACTGATGAACATGAATTGTGCGAATTGCTATTATCTTATTACGTTCAATGCCGATTTTGGTGCCAATAATGATATTCGGATCATCTTATCAAAAAGATATGATTGCGTTTATGATTTTTTGATACACAACATGATTATGATTGCATCGATATTTTTGTGATATCTTTGAATCAAGTAATACCAAAAAGTTCTGACAAGATATTAATTTAGGAATGCCACGTTATAAAAGCTTTTATATCAATATTGTTTTATCAAACAAAAACAAATTTATAATGAACTCCTTATTAGCAATCGAATCTAATATCCGTTGAAATTCTATTTTAGGTTCAGTAGGGATTTATGGAATCGGATTTGTATTCAATTTTTTCAAGGAAAAAATTGAATATTTAGGAATAAGTATTCTTTTTGTTGTTATTTTAGTTGGTTTTTTTGAGGGGATTTTAATTTTATTTAATAAATTTTTATTTGTTTCACCTAAAATTAAAAATCCATCAGAAAAAACCCCATATTCATTAGCATATAATTATAAAAAAATCCTTAAATATCTTATTTTTGCTGTTTTTTTCGCTATTATAATAACAAGTTTTGTAGATTTATCACAAACAAAAGTTAATATAGAGTTTTTAAAATTATGATTTAACAACTTGTTTATTTTTGATTTTTCAGAAGTTACTATAGATCCAAATATATATAATTCTTACTGAAGTATCTTCAAACAGACCTATATAGCGATTTATTTAGCATTCTTGCTGGCTATTTTATATGCAATCTTGATGAGTGAAAAATTATTTAAACCGATTCAAACATACTTTTTTAAATTATTTATAGTGCTATTAAAATCAATCCCTGTTTTAATCTTTTTTATATTATTTAATTCAATCTTTTACTTTGAAACTGCAATTATTTTAGCCGTTATCATCATCGCATTTAGAGCTATGAGCAAGCAGTTTTCAGAAGTTATTAATCGAATCGATGAAAGTAAAGTTAAACATTGAAGAAAACTAGGTTATAGCAGATGATTTATTTATAAAAACATCTTGCTTCCTATGTATAAAAAGGCTATTATTTCCTTACTGCTCTTTGAGAGCGAAGGAACTTATCGAAATTTCATAACATATGGGGTGTTTTCTAACATTATAATTTACACATATATAAGTCGTTATGAAGAAAAACAAGAATTTGGAAAAATTATCCCTGCTTTTTTACCGGCTTTCTTTATTTATGTACTACTTGAATTATTATTTTTACTTTATAAAACATTTTTACTGCACAAATTATGAAAATGATTATGCGAACTTGTTATAAACATCTATAAAAAGTTGTGTAAAAGATTTAAAAAGCAAGTTCAAACTTATTAATAAACTAAATCAAAAGACAATTTATTTTAAAATTAAGATTTTACTTTTAAAATAAATAAAAAATTAACTACTTTAAGATAATTAAAGTAGGACGCCGGGGTGGTACCACCCCGGCGATTTTTTTGATAA
Organism: Mycoplasma sp. AC1221; assembly: GCF_054353815.1. Lineage (NCBI taxonomy): Bacteria > Bacillati > Mycoplasmatota > Mollicutes > Mycoplasmatales > Mycoplasmataceae > Mycoplasma > Mycoplasma sp. AC1221. The sequence goes on from NZ_JBTHHH010000001.1 coordinate 108,160, forward strand.
AAAAGGAGTAAAAATATGGCAAAACACCTAACTCACGAACAATGAAAATTTTGAATCGAAAAATATCAAAGTTGTAAATCTAAAATTGAAGTAAATATTTTTTGAATTGAATTTTGCAAAATTAGAAATACAAAATTAACAAAAGAAGTAATTAAAAATTTCAAATTTAAACTTTTAATGATTTTTTATACTAACAGCAAAATTTTCTTATTTAGTGA